>CBJMQH010000170.1:0-10059 GCA_966431825.1 uncultured Trinickia sp. | reverse complement strand
GCCGCAACCGCTACAGTTCGTAGGTGCCTTCTACACCGAGCGCCGCAATGCCGGCTGCAGCAATGGCAGCATCTTGCTCCGACTTCACGCCCGAAACGCCGAACGCGCCGATCACTTCGTCCTGCACGACGATCGGCACGCCACCCTCGATCATGCCCCTCAGCGGAGCGCTGAGAAATGCCGTGCGCCCCTGCTTGATGATCTCTTCGTAGGCCTTGCTTTCGCGGCGCCCGAGCGCCGACGTTCTGCCCTTTGCAATCGCCATCTCAACGGTGCTCGGTGCCGCACCGTCCATACGATGCAAGTACAGAAGGTGGCCACCGTCATCGAGGATCGCAATCGTGACAGGCCAGTCATTGGCTGCTGCATAGGCCTCGGCCTTCGCTGCCATCGTCTTCACGTCATCGGCCATGAGCGCGCGCTTCATTCTCATTCTTCCCCTCCAGTCTGGTCTTAGCTGCAGCTTTGTCGTGGGCAGTACACCGCAGCAGCTTTAGCGCGCAAAGCCCCAGAACATGAGCCACCAGGCGCTGTCGGCCACGGCGAGGGCAAGCGCGAATGAGCTCATGGCCGCAAGACGTGCGCCCACCCGCTCACTGTAACGCGCCGCAATGCGCGAGAACAGCCACGCACTCCAAACATTGGCGACCGCAAGTACGCCAATCCGAACATCTGAGACCCAGCCGAGCGGCAGATGCTCCGCGCGCAGCAGCGACAGCGTGGTGGCCGAGAGGCCCAGGAACACACCCGTGCCCGCGACCGGGATAAGCGCTTGGGTCAAGTGATGCAAGCGCGTCTTGTCGAAACGGCCCAACGCACGCGTGGCGAGTGCCATCAATGCGAGGAGCAAGGTCCCATACACGAGGCCCGTCCCAACGATATAGGACACGACGAGCGTACCGTCCAGCCAGGAGAACACATCGTTCTGCTCGGGGTAATGCGTGAACAGGAACCAGGGGGCATTCGTTTCGAGCGGCCAGGTGATATCGCGATCGATCAGCCACGCGGCGATCGATTGCTTCAACGCGACGAACCACGGGCTGACCGTCCAATGGAAAGCACCGATCGCAATGCCCAGAAGACCGTAGAGGATCAGCGCGGTATCCCAACCACGCGCCGCCTCGCGGCCCAGCGCCACGACCTCATGCGACGGCGAGCGCCAGGACAGCGAAATGGCGTCGCGATGCCCGCTGCAGCGACCGCACATATGGCAGGCGGCTGCGCCCTTCATATTGCGAAGCGGCACGAGCGGGGCGCAGTTGATCGGAATGACGCGGTGACCGTGTTCGCCCTGCCGGTACGACCGGCGCCATGCCGCTTCGTCGACCTTGTAGTGAAACGGGGCGAGCCGCGCGAGCAGCGAAAACACGCCGTTCACGGGGCACAGATAGCGACACCAGACGCGCTTTTCCCGGCCATAGAGGAAGCCGATCACCATCGCCGCCACGGTCGAGCCGCCAAGCACGAGCAGCACCGCACGGGGATATTGATAGACGCTCACCATCTGACCGTAGATCGTGGTGAGGCCGAACGCGACGAACGGCCAGCCGCCCCACCGCATCCAGTGGGGAATCGCGCGGCCGCGGCCGTGCTTGCTCGCAAACTCGGCGAGCGCGCCCTCTGGGCACAGCACGCCGCACCAGACCCGACCGAGCAAGACCATAGACAGCAGTACGAACGGCCACCAGATGCCCCAGAAGACGAATTGCGCAGCGAGCGTCAGGTTCGTCCAGAGGTGCGCCGTTTCATCGGGCAGCGGCAGACATGCCGGCACGATAATCAGAAAAGCGTAGACGGCCACCACGCCCCATTGAACGGCGCGAATTGCCGCCCCGTTGCGTTGCATCCACGCGCCAACGCGCGCGAGCCGGGTCTGGCTCGCGGCGACGCTCACCGCCGTATTCATGACGCCGTACGCCCTGCCGGCTGCGCCGGTGCGCGGCTCGCCCGGCGAGCCAACCAGAGCACGACCGCCCAATACAGTACATACGCGATCAGATTGGTCAGCGCCGGATGGGCACGATAGCCCGTCAATGCGGCGATCAAGGAGCCCGCCTTGCCCGAATCGTCGAGCAACCATGAGGTGTCCCAGAGCTGCGCCACGCCGAGCGGCAGGACTTCCTTGTCGATGAGTTTGTCGACACCCGTTTGCAGCAGGCCGGCGCCAAGCAGCAGCAACATGATTTCGGTCGCACGGAAGAAGTGGCGCCACGAAAAGATGCGGCCGCCGAGCTGGAGCACATAGAACGTCAAAGCGGCCAGACCGAGACCGAGCACGATTGCGAGCACGTCGGAACCCTGGACGTGACCGGACTGCCCGAACCCGAGGCCGTAGAGGAAAATGACGGTCTCGCTGCCCTCTCGCGCGATCGCCAGGGCGACCAGCACAGCCACGCCCCAGTGATTGCCGTCGCGCGTGCGTTCGTGCAGCGAACGCTCCATGTCGCGCTTGAGCGTTCGCCCGTGCCGCTTCATCCAGAGCACCATCTGGACGATCAGCACGCAGGCGATCAGGACCATGCCTGTCTGGAAGTAATCGGCCGCGTCGCCCGAAAGAAATTCGGTGAATCCGACCAAGGCAGCGCCCAGCAATACCGCGGCGAGCAGGCCTGCGCCCACACCGGCCCACAGATATGGCAGCCCACGCCGCGCGTCGGCATCACCGTTCTTCAGCCACGCGTGAAGAATGCCCACGACGAGCAACGCTTCGACGCTCTCGCGCCATACGACGAACAGTACCTGGCCCATCCGAATCTCTCCAGCCGCGGGCCGCCTCGAACAAGGCCGCCCGCGCGCAAAAAATCTACTTCGCGACGATCACGCCTTGTGCAGACTGGTGGAAATCGTCAAAGAACTTGTACTCGCCGGGCGAGAGCGGTGCGATGACCACGAATGAGTCTGCGCCCGGCGCAAGGACCTTCTCCTTGCGCAATTGCAGGCTCTCGAACTCGATCGCGCTCTTGCCCGTGTTGTGGATCTCGATCTTGATCCGCTGCCCCGCCGGCACCTCGATGCGCGCCGGGTTCAGCTTGCCGTCCGCCATTTCGAGCTTGAACGTCTGCAGATCGGCAGCGCTCGCACCGCGCGCCGACAGCACGAGCACCGCAGCGGCGAGCCATGCGAACTTGCTATGAAACTTCATGCCTGCTTCCTTCTTTTATGGCTGACGGCAACGAGCGGCGCTCAATAGCCGCCCTTCTTGCCGATACCCGCAAACGGGAAGTCGTATTCAAGCGTGATCGGCTTGAACCAAGGGCCCACGCCCGTTTCCTTGTCGGTGTGGCGACCGAAGGCCATATGCCCCATCTGCATCGGCGCTTCGACGACGAGCTTCAGGTGGTACTTGCCCGGGCCGAACAGCTTGACGTTGTCGCCATAGTGAGGACCGTCGCTCGCCACCATCGGCATCAGGTCGCCCTTCAGCGATTGCTTGCCGCCGACCTTCGTGAGCTCGTAATGCACCTGCAGATACGGCATCCAGTCGCCTTCGGCAAAACCCGTCGGGTTGTTCTTCACAGCATGGATGTCGGCTTCGAGATGGATGTCCGATTCCGACGCCTTGCGCATCATCCCTTCCGGGTCCATCGTGATCGGCTGCAGGTACACGGCACCGATCTCCATACCGCCCTGGATCTGGGGCTTGCCGATCGGGTACTCGGCCGCGGTTGCCGTAACGGCAGCCATTGCAGCGACGGCCGCCAGGCCGACGCGAATCCAGGTGAGACGCTGCATCGAAACTCCTTGTTGTTTTGAAAGATGCGCCGAAGAACGCGAAAGTTAATGCGAACGATTATCAATAACCCAAAGTTTAGCACTGAACCCATTGCGGGACAAATTCGGCCATGCCGGTGGTAGGGCTTGAGCGGCAATGTGCCGCGGGCGGGCGATGGCCGCCGCGGTCACTGCGCCCCCCCGGGCGCGACGTGGCGGCCCGCCGCGCCTTCAGTCGGTCCCGGTGAGATGATCCCCGACGTTCGCACCGAACACGCGCTCGCGCAGCACGGCCAGTTGGTCGCGCGCGGCTGCCGCCTTCTCGAATTCGAGGTTCTTCGCGTGCTCCATCATCTGCTTCTCAAGCCGCTTGATTTCCTTCGCCAGCTGCTTCTCCGACATATCTTCGAACTTCGCACGCTGTTGCATTTCCTTCAGCTCGGCGCGCGCGTCGTCGGCGTTGTAAACGCCGTCGATGATGTCCTTGATCCGCTTCACCACGCCGCGCGGCGTGATGCCCATGCGTTCGTTGTGGGCGATCTGTTTGGTACGCCGCCGCTCGGTTTCGTCGATCGCACGGCGCATCGAATCGGTGATCCGGTCGGCATAGAGAATCGCGCGCCCATTGACGTTCCGCGCGGCCCGACCGATCGTCTGGATCAGCGAGCGCTCGGCGCGCAGAAAGCCCTCCTTGTCGGCATCGAGAATCGCGACGAGCGAAACCTCGGGAATATCGAGCCCCTCGCGCAGCAAGTTGATGCCGACGAGCACGTCGAAGGCGCCGAGACGCAGATCGCGAATGATCTCGACGCGTTCGACCGTATCGATGTCGCTATGCAGGTAACGGACCTTGACGCCGTGATCGGCCAGGAACTCGGTCAACTGCTCGGCCATGCGCTTCGTGAGCACCGTCACGAGCACGCGCTCGTTGGCGGCAACGCGGATGTTGATTTCGGCGAGCACGTCATCGACCTGCGTATGAGCGGGCCGCACTTCCACGGCCGGGTCGACGAGGCCCGTCGGCCGCACGACCTGCTCCACCACCTGCCCTGCGTGCGTGCGCTCGTAGTCGGCAGGCGTGGCAGAGACGAACACGGCCTGACGCATCTTGCGTTCGAACTCGTTGAACTTGAGCGGACGGTTATCGAGTGCCGAGGGCAGCCGGAACCCGTAATTGACGAGATTTTCCTTGCGCGCCCGGTCCCCGTTGTACATCGCGTTGAGCTGACCGATCAGGACGTGCGATTCATCGAGCAGCAGTAGTGCGTCGGGCGGCAGGTAGTCGACAAGCGTCGGCGGCGGCTCGCCGGGCGCGGCCCCCGAGAAGTGCCGCGAATAGTTTTCGATGCCTTTGCAAAAACCGAGCTCCTGCAGCATCTCCAGGTCGAACCGCGTCCGTTGCTCGAGACGCTGCGCTTCGACGAGCCTGCCCTCGCTGTGGAAGAACTCGAGCCGCTCGCGCAGCTCCGCCTTGATGGTTTCCACGGCGCGCATGACCGTCTCGCGCGGCGTCACGTAGTGAGACGACGGGTAGACCGTGAAACGCGGAATCTTCTGCCGTACGCGCCCTGTCAACGGATCGAACAGTTGCAGCGATTCGACCTCGTCGTCGAACAGTTCGACGCGCAGGGCCATTTCCGCATGCTCGGCCGGGAAGATATCGATCGTGTCGCCGCGAACTCGAAACGCGCCGCGCTGAAAATCGGCCTCGTTGCGGTTGTACTGCATCGCGATGAGGCGGGCGATGACGTCGCGCTGACCGATCCGGTCACCCGTGCGCAGCGTCAGGATCATCTGGTGATACTCGCTCGGATTGCCGATACCGTAGATCGCCGACACAGTGCCGACGATCACCACATCGCGCCGCTCCATCAGGCTCTTCGTTGCCGACAGGCGCATCTGCTCGATGTGCTCGTTGATCGACGAGTCCTTTTCGATGAACAGATCGCGCTGCGGGACATAAGCCTCGGGCTGGTAGTAGTCGTAGTACGACACGAAGTACTCGACCGCATTGCGCGGGAAGAACTCGCGGAACTCCGAATACAGCTGCGCCGCGAGCGTCTTGTTCGGCGCAAACACGATCGCCGGACGCCCGAGGCGGGCGATGACATTCGCCATCGTGTACGTCTTGCCCGAGCCCGTCACGCCAAGCAGCGTCTGGAACGAAAGCCCGTCCTGCACGCCTTCGACAAGCTGGCGGATCGCCTCCGGCTGGTCGCCGGCAGGCGGATACGGTTGGTAGAGATGAAACGGGGAACCATCGAACTCGACGAATTTCGATTCATCGAGCGCCTCAACGGCATGCGGCAGAGTCTCGGACATGGAAAGGCGCTTCCTTCGCCGACGAAAAACGCTATTTTAGCTTTTTGCGACAAGCGGCGTACGGGTGTTGCCGGCCTGCCGGGGGCCGGCAGCAATTGAAGGCGGAAAGTGGGGTTATCTGCCGGCAGCCGGCCAGTTGCCGCGGCGTGCGGCGCGAAATAGCGGCAAGGCGGACGGCAAGGCGCCGAAAAAAGCACGCCCGTACGTTGTGGTGCCCGCACCAATCTGGGCCAAAACGCGGGAAACTCGCGTGCGAATTCGCTACAATCACGTATTTTCCGCGTCTGCCGACACAATCGGCGACGACCGCCCTCTTTCGCTCGGCCTTGGCCGCAAGGTGACTTGGGCGTGGTCTGTCGCGAGCCGCAGCACCGGAACGAAGCTTCGCTTCGCGCCACGCGGCGCGCCGAACACGGTGCGCGTGCGGTGCACGCAGCGATGCGCGCGCCCGTTTCTCACTACCGCCGAAACCGAAATACATCATGTCTCTGTTCTCTGCTGTCGAACTCGCCCCCCGCGATCCGATCCTCGGCCTCAACGAAGCGTTCAACGCCGATGCGCGCGCGACCAAGGTCAACCTCGGTGTTGGTGTCTACACGAACGAAGACGGCAAGATTCCGCTGATGCGCGCCGTGCGTGAAGCAGAGAAGGCACGCGTCGAATCGGCACTGCCGCGCGGCTATCTGCCGATCGAAGGGATCGCGGCCTATGATGCGTCCGTGCAGAAGCTGCTGCTCGGCGATGCGTCGCCGCTGATCGCGGCTGGCCGCGTCGTGACGGCTCAGGCGCTCGGCGGCACGGGTGCCCTGAAGATCGGCGCCGACTTCCTGAAGCGGCTGAATCCGAATGCGAAGGTGGCGATCAGCGACCCGAGCTGGGAAAACCACCGCGCGCTGTTCGAAAGCGCCGGCTTCGAAGTGGTCGCCTATCCGTACTACGACGCCGCGACGCACGGCGTGAACTTCGAAGGGATGCTGGCCGCGCTGAACAGCTACGCACCGGGCACGGTCGTTGTGCTGCACGCCTGCTGCCACAACCCGACCGGCGTCGATCTCGACGACGCACAGTGGGCGCAGATCGTGGAAGTCGTGAAGGCGCGCTCGCTCGTGCCGTTCCTTGACATCGCATACCAGGGCTTCGGCGACGGCATCGATGCCGACGCAGCCGCTGTGCGCCTGTTCGCGGCTGCGGAGCTGAACGTGTTTGTTTCGTCGTCCTTCTCGAAGTCGTTCTCGCTCTATGGCGAGCGCGTCGGCGCGTTGTCGATCATCGCCGACAGCAAGGAAGAAGGCGCGCGCGTGCTCTCGCAGCTCAAGCGCGTGATCCGCACGAACTACTCGAACCCGCCGACGCATGGTGCATCGGTCGTTGCAACGGTGCTCGGCACGCCGGCACTGCGCGCGATGTGGGAGGAGGAGCTCGGCGAGATGCGCGATCGCATTCGCGCGATGCGCAACGGTCTCGTGGAACGCCTGAAGGTAGCTGGCGTCACGCGCGACTTCAGCTTCGTCAACGCGCAACGCGGCATGTTCTCGTACTCGGGTCTTAACGCGGCGCAAGTCGACCGCCTGCGCGAAGAGTTCGGCATCTACGCCGTCAGCACGGGCCGCATCTGCGTGGCCGCGCTGAACACGCGCAACATCGATGCGGTTGCGAACGCTGTTGCCCAAGTGCTGAAGTAATCGGCTGCGGGACTCCCGCACAAAAAAAGCGACATCTTTGCGGATGTCGCTTTTTTTTCGACCACCGACTTCACATCGGCGGCGGCGAGCTTCACTTTCAGTCAACAAGTGTTACGTGGCAACCGAGTCAGGCGGTTCTCACCGCGATGTTGTCCCGCGTTGCTCGACTGGCCATGTTACGAACGCAAAGACCCAATACATAATTAGATTCAGCAGCGGCACGAACAAGATAAGAGACAGCCAACCGGAGTAGCCGGCTTTTTTCAAAATGCGTGCGGCGGGCACGAGATAAAGCGCCAGCACGATCGGAAACACGATCAGCCAGTGCCAAATCGAAAGGGACCCCATGAATTTTCTCCTTTTTGTTGATCTCGGCTGCCGGCCGATGCGGGGCGGCTGGGGCGCCAAGTACGGTTGCTTGCTTCCACATTTGGCGAGAACCGACCCGCTTTCCGCACGCCAAGACCGATTACGTGCAAGCGATCTTGGCAATTGGCGGGTCGACATTCGAGGAAAACGAATGGCAGCGATTGTCATTATCGCAGACGATAGCACCGACGGTGTTGCCGTCAGTGCCTTCGCACAACATCCTAACGCATGTAAATGCCAATCAGCCAATGCATTCGGTGCAGTTTGGGAAGCCACAACCGCTTTCGCCAAACAGGCCCTTCACATCAAATCAGGCGTATCGATCCCGTTACGCGGGCCGCGCAAATCGCGATGAATGTCGTGCGTCACGAATCCCGCATCGTTCTCCGGCATGTCGAGCCACCCGGGCTGTTCGAGACTCAAGCGAATATCGTTGAGCCCGCTCGACCAATGCTCGCGCATCGTTGAAGACCCGAACTGGTAGTCCTTGTAATTGCCTTCGAACTCCTTGTCCCGATAAATAAGCTGGAACACGTTGTAGCGCCGCGACGAAGCGAGTTCGCCGGCCAGCTTGCACCATGGATCGTCGCGATGCTCGGGCGCCACCCGCGCAAGCACTTCACGCAACACATGCCGGAACCGCTGAGAATGCTGCAGCGTATCCGTCACGAGGCGGGTGCGGCTCGAATACAGGATGTCCTTCATGCGGCTCTGTACATCCATGATGTTGTCGGGCACTGGACCGCGTGCACTCCACAAGTCGACCTGAAACGCGAGCGTATCGCGCCGCGGACTCGCCTGCACCACCTCCGATAACGGCGTATTCGACATGAGCCCGCCATCCCAGTAAAACTGCCCGTCGATCTCCGTCGCACCGAACCCGGGCGGCAGCGAACCCGACGCAATGAAATGCTCGGGCCGCAGCACCGTGTGTCTGTTGTCGAAATAGGCAAAGTTGCCGGTCCCCACGTTGACGGCCGCAACCGATACCCGCACCTCCTTCGCATTGATGCGGTCGAAATCGCAAAGCCGCTCGAGCGTCGACTTGAGCGGCGCCGTGTCGTACCAGCTCGCCGCCTGCGGCGACCCCGAACCGAACGGCATCGGCGGCGGAAAGCGCGGGACAAAGAACCCGCGCTGACCATCGACCAGCGCACTGACCGCCTGCATCGCCGTGAACATCGTGCGGACCGACTCCGTCGAATCGAACAACGCGTGTTCGAGCGCAGGCGGCAACGGCGGGCCGTAGGCCGGTTGGCAGATCGTCTCCCAAAAGGTCTTGAGCTTCGCCACGCGATCTTTCGGTGCGTTGCCGGCAATGATCGCCGTGTTGATCGCACCGATCGAAATGCCAGTCAGCCAGTTCGGCTCGATCCCGGCCTCGTGCAGCCCCTGGTAGACGCCAGCCTGATAAGCGCCGAGCGCACCGCCGCCCTGAAGCACGAGCGCGATCGTCTCGTAGGGCGGCAAGGCGACAGGCTTCGCCGCCGCCGCTTCACGCCGCCGAGGGCGCCCTGCCTCGGCCCCGGCGCTTGCCTCGTTATCTTGCCTCGCGTTGCGCGCAGCCATGCAAGCCCCCGTTACTGCATGCACCAGCCGTGGCTGACGATCACCGATTGTCCGGTCAACGCCGCGCTCGGGAACGTGGCCAGGAACAACACCGTCTGCGCCACATCCTGGACCGTAGTGAACACGCCGTCGACCGTCTGGCCGAGCATGACCTTCTTGATCACCTCTTCCTCGCTGATGCCGAGCTCCTTGGCCTGCTCGGGAATCTGCTTGTCGACGAGCGGCGTGCGCACGAAGCCCGGACATACGACATGCGAGCGCACGTTATGTTTCGCGCCCTCCTTCGCGAGCACGCGCGCCAGGCCGAGCAGCGCGTGCTTGGCCGTCACGTAAGCCGACTTCAGTGGCGACGCTTCGTGGACGACCACAAATGCCCCTGTATGGGGCGCGGCACCGAGCGCGTAAT
>CBJMQH010000169.1:0-10065 GCA_966431825.1 uncultured Trinickia sp. | reverse complement strand
GTTAAGGGATTGCACCCGCGAATCGGATGTTGCGGGTGAGTTCACAGCGTACTTGTGATGAAAGGAAATCGCAAGGTTAAAGTAAATGGGATGCGGACCGGCATAAAAATTGAGATGCGAACAAGATATTCGCGAATTGTTTATCGCAAAAATAATCGAAGAGACCGGGGATTAGAAAATCGGACGACGTGCGTCAAAGCACCGCAGCGATCGCTCGATCTTTCGCATGCGATCGCCAGACGAATGGCGTGGTGACGGACTTTCGATGGGCTACCCGGCACACCTTTTTAGGCCGCACCTGCGCTGTAGGAGCAGATGCCCCTGGCGTGGACGGTTCGAAGAGCGCTGGTGCACTTCTGGCGACAACGAAGACGGGCGTGCATCCGTACTGATGGCCATGCGTGCCAGGGACATCAGCAATCACAAGTGATAGCCGATGTCCTGCCGTACTTTCCCCCTGAACACCCAGTACGACCACACGACATAAATGATCAGCACGGGCAGGATGAACGCCGTGCCGATCATCAGAAATTCCTGTGCGACCGGAGCCGAGGCGGCGAGCCGCAGGCTCATCGACGGCGGCGCGACGAAGGGCCACAGGCTGATCACAAGGCCCGTGAAGGACAGGAAAAACAGGCCCACGGAGCAAACGAACGGCGTAGCCACGTGGCCGCGGCGCGTACCGCGTACCAACAGCGCTGCGAGTAGTACTGACAATATCGGCACCGGCGCAAAGAACGCGATGTTAGGCCAGGAGAACCAGCGGGCGGCGATGCGCGGACTTGTGAGCGGCGTCCAGATGCTGACCGCCAGCACGCAGGCGAAAACGACGAACATCGCCGCCCGTGAGATTCGGCGCGCCCATTGTTCGAGCTCGCCTTCGGTTTTCATAACGAGCCAGGTCGCGCCCTGTAACGCGTAACCGGCGACGAGACCGAACCCCGTGAAGAGCGGAAACGGCCGAATCCAATCCCAGCTCGACCCCGTGAACTGACCGCCCGTTTCGGGGAAACCGACGACGAACATACCGAGCACGACCCCTTGAGCGAAGGTGGCGATCAATGAGCCCCCTGCGAACGCAACGTTCCACACCGCCTTGCGTGAACCGGGAATGTCGCGGAACTCGAATGCAACGCCACGGAACATCAGCCCCAGCAGCATCACGACCACCGGAAAATATAGCGCGGGCAGCGCGACGGAAAAAGCGCCGGGGAAAGCAGCAAGCAGGCCCGTGGCGCCGAATACAAGCCACGTTTCGTTGAAGTCCCAGACGGGGGCGACCGATGCGATCATCCGGTCGCGTTCGCGCTCGTCGCGCCGGAACAGCAGCAGCATCCCGACGCCCAGATCGAAGCCGTCGAGCAGGATATACATGAGTACGGCAAAGCCGAGGATCGCGGCCCAAAGCGGCACAAGGTCAATGTGTTCCATGGTCGCCCTCCGTCGGCGGCGTCCAGGGCGCGACGGCTTCCGGAGCCGTTCGCGATTGCGGCGCGGCCGAGAGCGGACGCGCTGCCCGTCGGTTTCGATCCTCCGCGTGCGGCGTGTCCGGCTCTGCGAATTCCGGGCCAAGCCGTACGAGACGCCGCAACAGAAAGAAGCCCGAGCCGAAGATAACGACATAAGCGACGACATAGAGGACGAGCGACGTCGCGACATCGGCTGTCGTGAGCGATGGCGAAACGGAGTCCGCGGTACGCATGAGCCCGTACACCGTCCACGGTTGCCGCCCGGTTTCGGTTGTCGTCCAGCCCGCCAGCACGGCAATGAAGCCGAGCGGCATGGCGACACGAGACGCGCGCAACCATCCGCGCGCCAGATAAATCCGCGCGCCGCGCAGCAGGCACAGTCCCCAAATCACAAGCGCCAGCATCAGAATGGCCACGCCGACCATCGCGCGAAATGCGAAGAAGACGACCGGCACATAGGGCCTGTCGGCTTTCGGCCAGTCCTTGAGCCCTCGCACATAGCCGTTGATATCGTGTGTCAGGTAGAGGCTGCCGATTGCAGGGATCGAAATCTCGTACCGGTTTCGCTCGGCGTCGACATCGGGCAACGAAAACAGGTTCGCCGGTACGCGTCTGCCCGAATCCCAAAGCCCTTCCATTGCGGCAAGCTTGAGCGGCTGATGTTCGCGCGTGTTGAGTCCGTGCAGATCGCCGAGCACCACTTGCACCGGCACCATCACGGCAAGAAAGAGCAGCCCCATCTTCACCATGACGCGCGCTTCCGGCTCGGCTCGCCGCTGCAGCAAATAATGCGCGCCCACCCCCATGATGACGAAAGCCGTCGTGATCAAAAATGCACTGACGGTATGTGCGAGCCGGTAGGGAAACGAAGGATTGAAAATGATCGACAGGAGACTGTCAGGGACGAAGCGGCCGTCGACGAGGCGGTAGCCAGTCGGCGTCTGCATCCAGCTATTGACGGCCAGGATCCAGAACGAGGAAAGCAGCGTGCCGGCGGCGACAAGCAGTGCCGAAACCACGTGAGCCCATTGCGGCACGAGCTTGCGCCCGAACAACAAAACGCCGAGAAACGCCGACTCGAGAAAAAATGCGGTCAGCACCTCATAAGCCATCAAGGGCCCGATGGTGCTCGACGTTGCGGCAATGAAGCGGCTCCAATTCGTGCCGAACTGAAACGGCATGACGATGCCGGAAACGACGCCCATCCCGAACGAAACAGCGAAGAGGCGGATCCAGAAGGCGGACACGCGCCGGAATACGTCGCGCTTGGTCAGCCACCAGAGCGTTTCCAGCGTCGCGACGTAACAGGCGAGCCCGACCGTAAACGCCGGTAGCAGAATGTGGAGGGCAATCACCCACGCGAATTGGACACGGGAAAGCAGAAGCGCGGTCATGGAGCCCCTCGGCGGTGGAAAGCGCGCATACCGGCGCGCGGTGCCGGCAAGCGCGGCATCCGTCGTCGGACACTTCAGCCAAGGTAGCAACGCGGATGCCGCACTGCGGCCTGTCCGCGTCCACGCCTACGCGCTCAAACGAGCTGCCTGAACCCCCAGTACAACGCCCCTGCCAGCACGATCGAAGCAGGCAGCGTCAGCACCCATGCCATGACGAGATTGCGCAACGTTCGCATTTGCAGGCCCGAGCCGTTGGCCGTCATCGCGCCGGCGACGCCGGAGGACAGCACGTGGGTGGTGCTGACCGGCAGGCCGAACGCATCGGCGGCGCCGATCGTGGCCATTGCAACGAGCTCTGCGCTCGCCCCCTGCGCGTAATTGAGGTGCGCCTTGCCGATCCGCTCGCCGACCGTCACGACGATCCGTTTCCAGCCGATCATCGTGCCGAGCCCAAGCGCCATCGCGACCGCCACCTTGACCCAAAGCGGAATGAACTTCGTCGCACTGTCGAGCGCGTGCCGGTAAGCCGCGAGGGCGTCGTGCCCGGATTTGTCGACGCCAAGACGCCGGTTCTTGTCGATCTGTCGCAGCGCCTCGTCGACGAGATACATGTCGTTGCGAAGATTGCGTGCAGTGGCAGGCGGCACGCTCGCGAGCGTCGGGTAGCCGGCAACGTCGCCCGCAATGCCGCGCATGAGTGTCGTCAGCGCGGCAATCGGCACGGCTGAGGACTGCGGCTCGCCGATGAAGTCTTCCACTGCGGCATGCGCCTGCGCATAACCGGGCGCCATACCCGTTCCCGCATGCGGCTGCGCATCGAGTGCCGCGACCGCGCTGCGGGTCACATCCTGAAAGCGCGCGACCTGGGCCTGCGGCACGGCATGATTGAGTGCGTAGACGGTCGGTACCGTGCCGATCAGGATAAGCATGATGAGCCCCATCCCTTTCTGCCCGTCGTTGGACCCGTGCGCAAAACTGACACCGGTACAGGTCGTGATCAACAGGGCGCGAATCCACCACGGCGGCGGGCGATTGCCTTCGGGCGCACGGTACAGCGCCGGCGTGCGCAGCACCTGCTTGGCGGCAAGGAGCAGCACGGCAGCCGCGCAATAGCCCACGAGCGGCGAGAGGAGCAGCGATTTGCCGACTGTGAGCGCCTGGCTCCAGTCCACACCGCTCGCATAGCGCTGCGACATCAGCTGATTCGTGAGCCCGACGCCGATGATCGATCCGATCAACGTGTGCGAGCTCGACGACGGTAGTCCGAGCGCCCAGGTGCCGAGATTCCAGATGATCGCGGCAATCAGCAGTGCGAACACCATGGCAAAGCCTGCGGCGCTTCCGACCTGAAGGATCAGCTCGACGGGAAGCAGCGACAGGATGCCGAAAGCGACGGCCCCGGTCGAGGTCAAAACGCCGAGAAAATTCCAGGTGCCAGACCACACCACGGCGAACATCGGCGGCAGAGAATGCGTGTAGATCACCGTGGCAACCGCGTTCGCCGTGTCGTGAAAACCGTTGACGAATTCGAACCCGAGTGCGATCAACAACGCAACACCGAGCAGCAGGTACGGCAGCAATGTCGTGGACGGCGCCGCGGTCAGATCGTGCGCAAGCTGGTAACCGGCATAACCGAGACCGCAACCGATTAGGACGATGAACGGTACCGCCGTCAGCCAACGCGGGCCGGTTCCCGCGGCAAGTACATGGGGCCTTGCACTGCTTTGTGCCTCGGACATGCGTCGGTTCTCCGGTGCGGGGCACGCGCATCGCGCGCATGCATTTTGGGAGTTTCGGTTGCTGAAGACTAGGGGCTGGCTATGACGTTTCCATGACACTCGAATGACGCTATGCCGAACGCATGGGCGTCGTGCGACAATCGGCGCAGGGATCATAGTAGATGTTGGGAGGACAACGAATGAACGCCGTCTTCACCGACGCGACGTACGGGTGCGATGCGGTCGGGCTCGTGTGCGGTGTTCGTTTCACGCGCGATGGTGCCGGTCATTCCACGGCCGCGCTAGCGCTGCATTTATTGCGTGACCAGGCGGGCCTGCTCATTGCAATCGTGCAACGCACGAGCGCTGAAGTCGATGCGCTCGAAGACGCTTTCCCGGGCGGGTAACGCGATGCGGACGATGCCGGCGATTGGGATGTGGTTCGCTGGCCGAGGGGTGTCACGGGTACGTCATCGTGCTCTTGCAGACTCGGCCCCGCTCGGCCCCACCCGTATGACCCGCGCCGAGCGGTTTTCATTTCCCCTTGTTCCCCTTGCCAGATAGAGCGACGTCATGGCTCAGCTACCCGATGCGCGCGACGATGCGCTGCTGCAACGACTGCACGAAGACTTCCTCGACAGCGTCGATGAGGAGCTCGAACTCGAGCTCGACGACGCTCGCCTGGACTGCGACGCCGGAAGCCCGGATCGGCTTCACGACGATGCATACGCGTTCAGGCGTACTTACTTTCGGGAGCTGTTCCGGCTTCAGGGCGAGCTCGTCAAGCTGCAGGACTGGGTGCAGCACACGCGCCACAAGGCCGTGATCTTGTTCGAGGGCCGCGACGCCGCCGGCAAGGGTGGCGTCATCAAACGGATCACGCAGCGGCTCAATCCTCGTGTCTGCCGCGTTGCCGCCCTGCCGGCGCCGAACGACCGAGAACGCACGCAATGGTATTTCCAGCGTTATGTATCGCATCTGCCGGCGGCAGGCGAAATCGTTCTGTTCGACCGCAGCTGGTACAACCGAGCCGGCGTGGAGCGGGTCATGGGGTTTTGCACCGATGACGAATACGAGGAGTTCTTCCGTTCGGTGCCCGAATTCGAAAAGATGCTCGTGCGCTCGGGCATCCAGGTGATCAAGTACTGGTTCTCGATTACCGACGAAGAGCAGCACTCGCGCTTTCTCGCCCGTATCCACGATCCGCTCAAACAGTGGAAGCTGAGCCCCATGGACCTCGAGTCGCGGCGGCGTTGGGAGGCCTACACGAAGGCCAAGGAAGTCATGCTCGAACGCACGCATATTCCCGAGGCGCCCTGGTGGGTGGTGCCGGCTGTCGACAAGAAGCGCGCACGGCTGAACTGCATCGCGCATCTGCTCGCCCAGATGCCGTACGACGAGGTGGAGCGTGCACCGGTGGTCCTGCCCGAGCGCATGCATCACGAGGATTACATCCGTCATCCGGTGCCTGAGTCAATGATGGTGCCCCAACAATATTGAAGCCTCGGCCGGTAGGGGTGCCAAGTTTTGGTACGATGGCCGGTTTGGTCCCTCGTATTCGCCCCTTTTCCGTTCGATGATCGAGCCTGTTTCGCGCTTTGTCTCGGCGGCGCGCGCCTGTGCCGCCGCCGGGCTCGTCCGCTTGCGCCATGCCTGGCGCCACCACCGGCGCCGCACCGTGCTCACGGCGCTCGCTGTCCCGCCGGTGTTGCTTGTGCTCTGGGTGCTCGCGCTCGTTCCGTTCACGCCCGGAATCGGCGACATCCGAAAGGCGCGCGTCGATCGCCCGGCGCGCGTGTTGTCGGCCGACGGCAAACTGCTCGCTGAATTCAAGCCTTCCAATCGCGAGTGGGTCAAACTCAGCGACGTATCGCCGCATGTCGTCGACGCGCTGATCGCCACCGAAGACCACCGCTTCTACGAGCACCACGGCATCGACTGGCGGCGTACCGGTGGCGCTGCGCTGCATACGTTCTCGGGCGAGCGTCAGGGCGGCTCGACGATCACGCAACAGCTTGCGCGTAACCTTTATCCCGACCAGATCGGGCGCGCGCCGACGCTCACGCGCAAGGTCAAGGAAGCCATCACCGCGCTCAAGATCGAGGCGGTCTACAGCAAGGACCAGATCCTCGAGACCTATCTGAACACGGTGCCGTTCCTCTATAACGCGTACGGCATCGAGATGGCCGCCCGCACGTACTTCGACAAGTCTGCTTCGGATCTGGACGTGCTCGAATCGGCCACGTTGATCGGGATGCTCAAGGGCAACGCCTACTACAACCCGGTGCTGAACCCGGAGCGCGCGCTGCAACGGCGAAATACCGTGCTTGCTCAGATGGTCAAGTACGGAAAGCTTGCGCCAGCCAAATTCGCCACACTGAAGGCTCGGCCGCTCGACGTCGACTTCGAGCGACAGACCGAGGCGCCGGGCCCTGCCCCGCATTTTGCGCAGCAGTTACGCAAATGGCTCATCGCCTGGGCTGATCGGCACGACTACAACATTTATGCCGATGGTCTCGTCGTGCATACGACGATCGATGCACGCTTACAGGCGATGGCCGCACAAGCGCTCGCCGCGCAATCGAATCAGCTGCAGGGTGTCGCTAACCGGGCCTGGGCCGGTCGCGACGGTTGCAGCGCCGGCAATCCGCTTTTCGTCACGTTCATACGCGAAAGCGACGCGTATCGGGCAGCGCGCGCAGCGGGCGGCAACGATACCGACGTGCTCAAGCAGCTCACGCGCGACAAAGCGTTCATGCGTGGACTGTGCACCGCCAAGACCGACGTTCAGGCCGGCTTTCTCGCGCTCGATCCGCGCAACGGGCAGATTCGCGCATGGGTCGGCAGCCGGGACTTTGCGCGCGAACCGTTCGACCATGTCGTCCAGGCCCGGCGCCAGCCGGGCTCGACGTTCAAGGCGTTTGTCTACGGTGCGGCCTTCGCGGGCGGTGCAAAGCCCGACGATACGCTCGTCGATCAGCCCGTCGAAATCGCCCTGAAGGGCGGCGAGGTCTGGCGCCCTGCCGACGAGAGCCCGGCGAACGGCGAAAAATTTACGTTGCGGCGCGCACTTGCGCTCTCGCGCAATCGGATCACGGCACAGGTAATCGAGCGCATCGGGCCCGAGAAGGTCGCGCGTCTTGCGCGCGCGATGGGCGTGCGGGAAAGCCCGCTCGAAGCGGTGCCTTCGCTGGCACTGGGCACGAGCCCTGTCACGCTCAAGGAGATGGTGTCGGCCTACGGCACCATTGCCGACGACGGTGTCTACCATGCGCCGCAGATGGTCACGCAGATCGACGATGCGAACGGCGAACCGGTGGCCGAGTTCGCGCCCGCAAGCGCGGAGCGCGCGCTCGATGCCGACGCGGACCGCGTGCTGCTCGACGCGATGCGCGATGTCGTGGCGTATGGCACAGGCGCTGCGATCCGCGGCCGCTTCGGCATCCGCGCCGATGTTGCCGGCAAGACGGGCACCACGCAGGACGGCGCCGATGGATGGTTCATGCTTATGCACCCGCAATTGGTTGCCGGCGCATGGGTCGGTTTCGACGACGGGCGTGTCACGCTACGCAGCGACTACTGGGGGCAAGGCGCGCATACGGCCTTGCCGATCGTGGGCGACTTCTTCTCCCGCGCATTGCGTACGCGCGTGATCGATGCCCGCGTGCGCTTCGATACCGCCGTCGCGCCGTCCGCGTTCGAGCAATTCCGCACACGGCTCGGCGAGCGCTTGCAGGCGTGGTCCGATGCACTGTTCGGCACGGCATCGCAAACGAACGCGACGCCGCCTGCCCCGCAGCGCCGCGCGCCCGAAACCTCGGTAGCAGCGAGCGAAACCCCGAGTGAAACAGCGAGCGCAGCCGCAGCGGCCAGTGCTGCATCGGAAGTCGATGCGATCGGTGCCTTCGCTCAGCCGAACGCACCGACAGCTGCAAGCGCTGCGGCAGGCACAGCGCCTACGGGCTCATCCGGGCTTACGCCTTCGATCGCTGCCTCTGCGGCGGCGACGCCTGCGTCACCCGCGTCACCCGCCCCAGGTGCCGATGCAGCGCCAGCCGACACCGAATCGACCGCACCGCAACGGCCGGCGCAGCCTGCAAGCACACCGGCCGCTACTTCGCCGAATTAAAGGCGGCCGCGCTTCGGGGGCCGTGCCTCAGCGTTTCTCGCAAGTCGATCGGCCAATGGAACGAGACGGCTCTTCGTGGGCGAGCCGGCCTGTTGTTTGCCGCGGGCACCGCCTAGCTGCGAAGCCGCTGCTCCTAGATTTGTTGCAGCTTGCCGACCTCGGCGACCCCGCCGAGCAGCGAAGCCAGATAGTCGACGACGTCGTCGAGGGTGACGATACCGGTCAGGCGGCCCGCGTCGTCGACGACGGGAAGACGGCGAATGCCCGAGCGCCGCATCTCTTCGAGCGCCACGCCGACCTCGTCCGTTTCCGAAGCGACGACGAGCCCGCGCGACATGATCTGGCCGGCGGTAACCTGTCGGGGATCGTCTCCGCTTGCCATCACCTGAACGACCAGATCGCGATCGGTCACGAGCCCGATGGGCACGGGATCGCCGTCACGGTACTCGATCACGACCACGTCGCCGACATGCGAGTGCCGCATGCGGTCAGCCAATTCGAACGCTGTGCACCCGACCGTGCAGGACTCCACCGGCTGAGTGCTGATTCTTCCGACATGCATGATTTGCTCCTGTTGCGTTTGACCGCGATCTGCAGGTATGCGCGTCGCCGGCGAGGGGCGCGCGCGACCGGCGCTTCGCTCGGTGTCGTGCGATCAACTCAGGTTAGGTGCGCCGGGCCGGACGGGCGTTGACGCACGTCAACGCATCGGACGAGTGCGAGGGGAGCGGCAGCGCGCTTTGGTCCGATTGCCTAGATCGCCCCGCAGGCGATACCTCGTAGTCCTGCGTGGTAAACTTCGGCCATGTCACGTTGGTGCCAGGTCCTCTTCGTCTTCGTCTTCGCGCTCGGTTTATCCGTGCGCGCGCTCGCGGCTATTCCGGCCTCAGGGGCAGGCGAACCGTCTATGGAGATGCATGCCGCAATGGCCCCGATGGCGGCAACCGACGCGATGCACGCCGATCGGCCCGATGCCTGTGCCGAGCACGCGATGCAAGGTGAGCCGCGGGTAGCCGCTCTCGCCCCTCATGCAGCCATCGCCACTCAGCACGACTCGCACACTGGCCACGTCGGCCACGCCGGCACAGCAACTTCCCACCACGGCTGTTCTCCTGTTTGCGGCGCATGCTGCATCGGCGCGGCCCTGCCGTCTTCCGTCGCCGTCATCGACACGGCGGAGCAGGTGCGTATCGCGAAGCTGCGTCCTCAATCGGCGCTGCCCCCCTCCTTCCTCACCGGCGTCATTGAAAGGCCGCCTCGGTTCGTACTCCTCTGAACCTTTCGCTCGCAGCGCTAGTGCTGCGACTGTATGAGTCGGTACCGAACGACGTCGCCTTGCCTGTTGTTCTCCCCCC
>CBJMQH010000168.1:0-10078 GCA_966431825.1 uncultured Trinickia sp. | reverse complement strand
GTCTCGCCCTCTCGCCCGCGCCCGGTCCGCCGTAGGAAATCTGCCCTTCGCCGATATACCCGTCGAGATAGGCTACGGAGGCCTTGAGCGTGTCCGTGCGCGGCGCCCCGCGCCCGCCTGCCACGCGCACGCGATCAACGCCCGATTGCGTCACGGATACCTGCGTGAAGTCGGCCGCGACATCCGGCTGCAAGTACCGTTGCTGATCGTGGCTCTCGTAGAGAAGCTGCTCTTTGCAAGTCGCCTCGGTTACGAAGCCGCCCGCATGCGGTACCTTCGTGACGACCACGGTGCCGTCGTCGCTGACTTCTCCGATCGGAAAACCGAGACGTGCGAGGTTCGGCACGTCCTTCACGCCCGGGTCCGCAAAATAGCCGCCCGTGACCTGCCCCGCGCACTCGAGCAGATGGCCGACGACCGTTCCCTGACCGAGCCGGTCCCAGTCGCTCATCGACCACCCGAACGCGTGAATCAACGGCCCGAGGAACAGCGCCGGATCGGCTGCGCGCCCGGTCAACACGACATCGGCGCCGGCCCGCAGTGCGTCGACGATGGGCTGTGCACCGAGGTAGGCATTCGCCGCCACGATCCTGTCTTTCAAGCGCGCGACCTGCTCGCCGGACTCTTCGAAGCGATACTCGCCGGCCAGTACGACGTCGAGCACGTCATCGCCGGTGACGGCAGCAACCTTCAAGCCTTCGATACCAAGCTCGCGCGCAAGCGCAACGGTCTTGCGTGCTGCGGCGACGGGGTTGGCCGCCCCCATGTTCGTCACGATACGCACGCCTCGTTTTGCAGCGATAGGCAGCACCGCACGCCAGCGGGCTTCGAGCAACGGGTCGTAGCCGAGTGCGGCGTCGCGCCGACGCGCCTGTTGCGCGAGCGCGATGGTGCGCTCGGCCAAGCACTCGAACACGAGATAGTCGAGCTCGCCATGCAGCGCGAGCTCCACCGCGGGTTCGATCCGGTCGCCTGAGTAACCTGCGCCGGCGCCGATGCGCACTACGCGAGAAGCCGTTCCTGTCGACATAGAGTCCGAGGGTCAGAAGGGGAAAATACCGAACACCACGCACGCGAGCGTCATCACCACCGAAGCCCCGAAGAGCAGCGGAAAGCTGAAACGCTGGTGTTCGGCCAGATCGATGCCGGTCAGCCCGATCACAAGGAACGTCGCGGGCGTGAGCGGGCTGATAGGGAAACCCGTCGTCATTTGGCCGAGGATCGCAGCCTGACCGATCTTTACCGCCGGCACGCCGAGTTGCGCCGCCACCTCCGCCACGACCGGCAGGACGCCGAAATAAAACGAATCGGGATCGAACAGCAGGCTCAGCGGCATCGAGATGAGGCCGAGCACGACGGGAATATGCGTGGCCATCGAGGCGGGTACGAAGCCGACTGCTGCCTGGGCCATCGCCTTCAGCATGCCGCTGCCCTGCATGATGCCGGTGAAAACGCCGGCTGCGAGCAGGATGCCGGCCATCATCAGCGCGGCGCGCGCGTGCGCGTCGATCCGCTTGCGTTGCATTTCCACGTTCGGGTAGTTCACGAGCAACGCGATACACAAGCCGATCATGAACATGAGAACCGGCGGAATCTTCTCGCCCATGACGACCATCGTCCCGAGCACCGCCGCCGTCAGCAGCAGGTTGAACCAGAAATTGCGCGGCCGGCGCAGCGCCTGTTCCTCGTCGGTCAGTTCGTGGCGGGCCAGCGCCACTTCCACGCCGGCCAGACGCGCACCGAGGCGCCGCTCCTCGCGCTTGCCGAGCATCCATGCCATGCCGAAAACGAACACGAGACCGACGATTTGCACCGGAATCAGCGGATTGAAGATCGACGAGACCGGCAGGTGCAGCGAGGCGGAAGCGCGAATCATCGGGCCGGTCCACGGCAGGAAGTTCACGCCGGCCGCGAGCGAGACGGCTGCCGCCAGGACGCGCCGGTCCATGTTCAGGCGGTCATAGAGCGGCAGCATGGCGGGGATCGTGATCAGGAAACACACCGCGCCCGAGCCGTCCAGGTGAATGAGGAGTGCCAACAATGCGGTGCCCACGACGATCCGGGTGGGCCGCGTGCCGACGGTGCGCAGGATCCGGTCGATGATCGGATCGAGCGTGCCCGCATCGGTGATCGTGCCGAAATAGAGGATCGCAAAGACGAACATGCCGACGACGGGTGCGAGCGCCTTGACCCCGGTGACGACGAACTGCGAGGTCTGAAGCCCGAACCCGCCGATCAGCGCGGCGACGACGGGTACGACGATCAGCGCAACGAGCGCCGACATCCGCCGCGACAGAATCGCAGCGAGCAATACGACGATAGTGGCAACGCCAAGCAAGGCCAGCACGGGTTTGTCTCCAATCTTGTCTTTTAGTGACGTAGAGCGTAGTGTGAGCCGATCGATAAAACAATTGAAACGGTTTGATCGCAGCGATCACGAAATGATATGGATCTGAATTTGCGTGAGATACGCGCGTTCGTTGCCGTCGCACAGACCGGCAGCTTTACGCGGGCTGCGGCCCGGCTCAGCGTGTCGCAGCCGGCGCTGACCGTGCAGATCCGCCGCCTCGAAGAGACGGTGGGTGCGCGGCTTTTCGACCGGAACAGTCGGATCGTGTCGCTGACTTCGGTCGGGCGTGAATTGCTGCCGGTGTTGCAGAAGTCGCTGGCGGATATGCAGCGTGTGCTGGACGATGCGCGCGCGTTGGGCGACGGCTCGCGCGGCACGGTACGGCTTGCCTGTCTGCCTTCGTTCGCGGCGGGTCGGCTGCCCACGCTGATACGCGAATTCCGGGCCAATGCGCCGGGCGCCGCGTTCGAGATTCGCGACGTCGTGGCGAGCACGGTCAACGAGCTCGTTGCGACAGGCCTATTCGATCTCGGCGTGACGGGGGGCCAAGTGGGCGATCCTCGCCTGGAAACGTTGCATCGGGCCGAAGATCGGCTCATGGTGGTCTGCCCGCGCGGTCACCCGCTCCTCGGCAAGCGGCGCGTGGCGGCGGCCGATCTGGCCGGCTATCCGCTCGTTCTGACTGCGGCCGGCACGAGCGTGCGCGCGATTGTGGATGCGGCCTTCGATGCGGCGGGGCACACCCTCGAACTCGTAGGAGAGCCTACCTACATGATGACGGCGGTTGCGATGGTCCGTGCCGGGTTGGGTATCACGATCCTGCCCGGATCGGCCCCCGAGATCAGGGCCGAGCGGACGCTCGTGGGCCGGCCGATCGACGACCCGCGCTTCGTGCGGCCCGTCCTGTTGATCAAGAAGCGGGACCGAACGCTTCCTCCGGTCACGCTCGCGTTCGCGGACGTATTGAAGGCTGCGCTTGAGGGGTAGCGGTCTGAGCCCGCATCGGCCACCGCCGCCTCAATCGCCCGCCAGATAACTACGGATCACATCGACGAACGTGGCATCGCCGCGCAGCCCCAACTGCTCGGCGCGCGAGGTATCCCACCCGCCCGGCCAGCTTGCGACGATCTTGACGATGCGCTCGTCGTGCACGTGGCGGACTCTGTCCGCCGCCGCATCGCCGGCCACCTCGCGCAATGCGGCGATCATCTCGTCCACGCTTACCGATATCCCCGGCAGGTTGAGCGCGCGCTGCCCTCCGAGCCTCGCCTCGTCGAGCTCGAACCCCGCGACGAGCGCATCGGTGGCCCGACGCGGCGACAACAGCCAGATGCGTGTGTCGCCCGGCACTGGGCAGATGGCCTCCTCCCCGTTAAGCGGCTCGCGGATGATGCCGCTGACGAACGACGAAGCCGCAGCGTTCGGCCTGCCGGGCCGCACGCTGATCGTAGGTAGCCGCAGCACACGGCCATCGACGAAACCACGACGCGTGTAGTCGGCAAGCAGCAGTTCGGCGATGGCCTTTTGAGTCCCGTAGGATGACTGAGGATTGAGCGCCGTGTCGTCACGCACCGGATCGGGCAACACACCGCCGTAAACGGCGACCGAACTCGTGAAGACTACCCGAGGCCGATGTCCGCGTGCACGACAGACATCGAGCAGACACCGCGACGCATCGAGATTGATGCGCATTCCAAGGTCGAAATCGGCCTCGGCCTGACCGCTGACGATCGCGGCCAAATGGAAAACCGCCTGGGTCTGCGCATCGATCGCGCGTTCCAGCACACTGCGCTGCGCGATGTCGCCGACGATATGGGTTACGCGCGCCCGGCCATCCCCATTTTCAAGGTCGTCGCCCTTCACAACATCGAGCAGCACGAGCTCTTCGATCCGCCGTGCAGTGCCGTCCGGGCCCGTCAATTCACCGCGATCGAGCAGCACGCGCGCGAGGCGCCGGCCAAGGAAACCGGCGCCGCCGGTAATGAGCACTTTCATCGGAATGAGCCTCGCTGATGACGGGAATCACAAATAGGGCTTGAGCCAGCCGAGCCCTTCCGAGGTGCCGGCCTTCGGGCGGTATTCGCAGCCGATCCAGCCGCTGTAGCCGAGCGCGTCGATACGCTCGAAAAGGTAGGGGTAATTCAGTTCTCCTATGTCCGGCTCGTGGCGCTCCGGTACACCGGCGATCTGAATATGGCCGATCCCACGCATGTCGCGTTCGAGCTTCGTGGCCAGATCGCCCTCGACGATCTGACAGTGATAGCAATCGAACTGCACGCGCAGATTGGGCGCGCCCACCTCGCGGCAAATCGCCTGCGCTTCATCCTGGCGGTTCAGAAAGAAGCCCGGCATGTCGCGCGGATTGATCGGCTCGATGAGGACCGTGATGTCCTCGGCGCGCGCAACCTGCGCAGCATGTTCGAGATTGCGGAGATAGACATCGCGATGCCGCGCCCGATCGGCGTGTGCCGGCAGCAACCCCGCCATGACGTGCACCTTGTCGTTGCCGAGCGTACGCGCATAGGCTAGCGCTGTGTCGATACCGCGGCGAAACTCGTCCTCCCTGCCTGGCAAAGACGCAATGCCGCGCTCGCCGGCGGCCCAATCGCCGGGCGGCGCATTGAACAGTGCCTGCGTCAGGCCATGCGCATCGAGTCGTGCCTTCAGCTCGGGAGCCGGAAAGTCGTAGGGGAACAGGTACTCGACAGCCTTGAAGCCATCGCGAGCAGCTGCGCCGAAGCGGTCTGGAAACGCATGCTCGTTGTAGAGCATCGTGAGGTTGGCAGCGAAACGGGGCATGGCGGCAGGTTCGAATCAATGGTTAATCAGCGGTTGACGAGCTTGGCAGGCGTGAGCCAGACGGCGATCGCACCGATCACGAGCATAACCGCGAGCGTGTACATCCCGCTGGCCGTGCTATGGGTCGCGTCGCGCAGATAACCGATCAAATAGGGGCTCGCGAACCCCGCCAGGTTTCCGATCGAGTTGATGATCGCGATGCCTGCTGCTGCGGCGCTCCCGGCAAGGAACGAGGTGGGCAGCGACCAGAAAAGCGGCGCGCAGGTCAACACGCCGCCTGCGGCGATCGAGAGCGCGGCGATCGAAACAGCCGTGTCGTTGGGATACGCGGCGGCCACGACAAAGCCGATTGCACCCATCGAGGCGGGCACGATCAGGTGCCAGCGGCGTTCGCGCCGTTTGTCGGCGCTGTGGCCGAATACGTTCATGACGACGATCGCCACACAGAACGGTATCGCAGCCAGCAGCCCGATCCGGAACGGATCGGTAATGCCGGTCGACTTGACGAGCGTCGGCATCCAGAACGTGAGCCCGTATTGACCGGTGACGAACGCGAAATAGATCAGTGTCATCCACCAGATCCGCGCATCGGCGAAGACGGCTTTCAGCGAGTGCGCCTGCTTCTGTTGCTCGTGCGGCTGCGCGGCGATCTCGCCTTCGAGCAGCGTCTTTTCGCGTTCGGTCAGCCATTTCGCACTGCGAATTCCGTTGTCGAGATAAAGCAGCGTCACGATACCAATCAGAATCGCCGGTACGGCTTCGATCACGAACATCCATTGCCATCCGTGAAAGCCCGCGCCGCCGTGAAACTTGCCGATGATCCAGCCCGACAGCGGGTTGCCGAAAATGCCCGACAAGGGGATCGCCGACATGAACACCGCGATGATTCGCGCGCGACGATGGGTCGGGAACCAATAGGTCAGATAGAGGATGACGCCTGGATAGAACCCTGCCTCTGCAAGCCCCAGGAGAAAGCGCAATGCATAGAACTGTGCCGGCGTCCTGACAAACGCGAAGATGGCGGACAGGATGCCCCACGTGATCATGATGCGGGCAATCCAGATCCGGGCGCCGACCTTGTGCATCAGCATATTGCTCGGCAGTTCGAACAAAAAGTAGCCGACAAAGAAAATACCCGCGGCGAGGCCGAATACCGTATCGCTGAATGCAAGATCCTGCGACATTTGCAGCTTGGCAAAGCCCACGTTGACGCGATCGAGATAGCCCACGACATAACACAGCATCAGAAACGGCACGATCCGCCAAAACACCTTGCGATAGGTGCTTTCGAGTTCGGCGCCGCCCGCACGTCCTTGTGTCGCGGCAGGGCCTGCCGCGACCGCCTGAATCGAGGTCATCTTCGTTGTCTCCGAATATTGGAATAGATCGCAGGCAGTAACCGCGGTCACGCCTGGTCCTTTTTGTGTGCGTACTCGTGATGCGCGCCCGTGCACACTGCGGGCGAATACCTGAGCGTGCTGCCTACCAGCGCGCACCGAATGCAGCGGACAACGCCTCGAGCGCAGCGGCGTCGAGCGGTACCGGTTTCGGGTTCGTCATCAACCAGAGGCGGGCCGTTTCCTCCAACTCTTCGAGCACGTAGGAAGCATGGGAGACCGAAGGCCCCCATACGACCGGCCCAAGACGTTCGAGCAGCACACCGCGTACGCGGTCGGCGAGCGACGCGACTTCATCGGCAACGTCGGGATCGCCGGGACGCCGGTAGCGCACGAGCGGGATATGTCCCACCTTCATGACGTAATACGGCGTGATCGGCGGCAGCACGTCGGACTCGTGCCAGACGCCAGCGAGCGTCAGCGCGACGAGGTGGGTCGAATGCGTGTGGACGATGCCCTGCACTTCGCCGTTACGGGCATAAATGCCGCGATGCAGGGCAAGCGTTTTCGATGGCTTGCCCCCGGCCACGGCGCGGCCCGAAAGGTCCACCTTCGCGATCGCTGCGGGATCGAGGCGCCCCAGGCAGGCATCGGTCGGCGTGATGAGCCAACCGTCGGATAGACGGGCGCTGATATTGCCGGCGGTACCCGCCGCATGTCCACGCGCGTAAAGGCTTGCGCCGATTGTGCAGATTTCGTCGCGCAGCTTCGTCTCGGACGTTGTCATGGCTGGCCCTCCAGACGGCGGAGCGCCTTTTCGAAGAAATCGACCGCACCGAAGTTGCCCGATTTGAGCGCGAGGCCAACCGGCTCGGCGCCGATCGTCGCCGTGACAGGTACACCCGGATCGATTTGCGCACCGATTTGCAGCGCCGTCACACCCAGCGCCTGGACGACGGCACCTGAGGTTTCTCCACCCGCCACCACGAATTTGCGCACGCCGATTCCGTACAGCCCGCGCGCCACCGCGGCGAGCGCCGTCTCGACGAGATGCCCGGATGCCTCGACACCGAGCGTAGCTTGTACACGCCGGACATCGTCCGGTGCGGCCGTCGCGTAAATGAGCGAGGGGTCGGGCAACTGCGAGCGGGCGAACGCGAGTGCCGCATCCACGACCGGCTCGCCTCGCGCGAGCGCAAGAGGATCGATTCGAAACGCGGGGCGGTGCGCACACCAGGCGGCGACCTGGGCGTTCGTCGCTTTCGACGCACTACCGGCCAACACAGCCGATGCACCGTCGATCGCGGGCAACGCCCCTGCATTCTCACGTTCGGGCAACCGGCCTGCGTTGCGGAAATTGGCCGGCAGTCCGAGCGCGATACCCGAGCCGCCCGTGACGAGCTGCAGCCCGGCGCAGGCTTCGCCCAAGACGTGCAGATCCCGGTCGGCCAATGCATCGGCGATGGCGAGCCGCACGCCGTCGCGCCGCAGCGCATCGATTGCGTCGCGCACCGCATCCGCGCCGCGTGCAATCGTGTCGTAGCGGATGAGCCCGACCTTCGCGTGCGTCTGCCGCTGCAACACGCGTACGAGGTTCGGGTCTTTCATCGGCGTGAGCGGATGGTGCTCCATACCCGACTCGTTCAACAACATATCGCCGACGAACAGATGGCCGCGATAGACGGTACGTCCGTTTTCCGGGAACGCGGGGCATGCGATCGCAAAGCCTTGGTCGCCTTCGAGCGCATCGAGCAGCGCGTCGGCAACGGGGCCTATGTTGCCGGTATCGGTCGAATCGAACGTTGAGCAGTACTTGAAGACGAATTGTTCGCAGCCCTGATCGCGCAGCCAGGCCAAAGCCGCCAGCGACTGGGCGACGGCGTCGGCCGCGGGGATCGTGCGCGACTTCAACGCGACGACGATCGCGTCCGCGGAAGGCGCGCTACCGGCAGCGGGCACGCCGATCGTCTGCACGGTACGCATGCCGCTACGCACGAGCATGTTCGCAAGGTCCGTCGCGCCCGTGAAATCGTCGGCGATACAGCCGAGCAATGGCCGGGGTGAAGCGGTTGGCGCATTCATTGAGGTGTCCTGCCCGAAGCTCATTGCGCGGCCGGCAACACGATGCCGGGGAAGGTCTTGATGACGGCCGAGTCGTCTTCGCCGCCATGGCCGGCGCTCGACGCGCTCATGAACATCTGGTGCGCCGTGGCGGAAAGCGGCAGCGGGAATTTGCTGCGGCGTGCGGTGTCGAGCACGAGGCCGAGGTCTTTGACGAAGATGTCGACGGCGGACAGCGGCGTGTAATCGCCTTGCAGGATGTGCGGCACGCGGTTTTCGAACATCCATGAGTTGCCGGCGCTGTGGGTGATGACTTCGTAGAGCGCTTCGGGGTCGACGCCCTCGCGCAGGCCGAGCGCCATCGCCTCGGCGGCCGCGGCGATGTGCACGCCGGCAAGCAGTTGGTTGACGATTTTGACCTTGGAACCGATGCCGGGTGCAGCGCCGAGCCGATAGACCTTGCCGGCAATCGCTGCGAGGACGTCTTCGCAAGCCGCATAGGTGGCCGCCGGGCCCGAGGTCATCATCGTCATCTCGCCCGAAGCGGCGCGGGCGGCGCCGCCCGATACCGGTGCATCGAGCATGAGAAGGCCTGCGGCTTGCAGGCGCTCGCTCAACTGCACCGCAAACTCCGGCGCGACCGTCGCACTTGCGATCACCACGCTGCCGCGCTTCATCTGCGCGACGGCACCTTGTTCGCCGAAGAGCACAGCCTCGGTCTGGTCTGCATTGACGACGAGCGTGATCACGACCTCGCACTGCGCGCCGAGTTCGGCCGGCGTTGCACAAGGCACGCCGCCTTCAGTCGCAAATGCATCGAGTACGCTTGCGCGCACGTCGCACGCGTGGACGCGAAAGCCCGATCGTAAAAGCGATCGTGCAACGCCTAGGCCCATTGCACCGAGGCCGATGACACCGACGTTTCTTGACATGATCCTGCCTTGAGCGAGATAGGAGGGAAGAAAAGTGCTGCGCCAAGCCGGCGCAACTCAGCAGATGCCGGATTCCGCCAGCCGGCGCGCGGCGTTGTACATGTGCGTGCAGGCGGCGTTGCGCGCGGCCATCGGGTCGCCCGCGCGGATCGCGGCCACGATCGCCGCGTGCTCGTCGCGAACCTGCCATGAGAAATCGTCACGCGATGCCTCATTGCCGCGCGTCACTCTCATACCTGCTTCGAGGTACTGCGTGAGAAATTCGAGTGTTTTGAGGAAGTAGGGATTGCCGGTCACGACCGCGATCGCGCGGTGGAATGCGATGTCCTCCGCCACGCCGTCGCGCCCCTCTGCGACCGCCTCGTCGATGCGACGCAGCGCGGTGTCGATCGCATCCATGTCGGTATCGGTCCTGCATCGTGCGGCTTCGGCGGAGACTTCGGCCTCGATGGCACGGCGCACGGCGAGCAGCTGCGGCAGCGATTTGGCGTCGACGGCTTCTTCATAGTCGATGCGCAGCGGGCGGATCCCCGCATGTTGGCTGATGAAGACGCCGCTGCCCTGCCGCGGCTCGACGACGCCCTCGTTCTTGAGCCGCG
>CBJMQH010000167.1:0-10086 GCA_966431825.1 uncultured Trinickia sp. | reverse complement strand
CGCCCGTGGGCACCGCCGTCGCACTGGCCGACAAGCTCGAAACGCTGACCGGTATCTGGGGCATCGGCCTCGTGCCGACGGGCGAAAAAGACCCGTTCGCGCTGCGTCGTCATGCGCTCGGCGTGCTGCGTATCCTCATCGAAAAGCAGCTGCCGATCGATATCCGGCAACTGCTCGATGCGGCCCATGCTGCATTTGCCGGCGCCGCGCAGGTGGCGGATTCGCGCGCGGCGCTCTACGATTTCTTTATCGACCGCCTGCGCGGGCTGTTGCGCGAGCGCGGTTATACGGCGACCGAAGTCGATGCCGTGCTGAGCTTGAACCCGACGCGCCTGGACGACGTGGTCGCGCGGCTCGACGCCGTACGCGAGTTTGCCGCGCTGCCTGAAGCGAGCGCGCTCGCCGCCGCGAACAAGCGGATCACGAACATCCTGAAGAAGGCGGATAGCGAAGAGCGCGGCGACGTCGTCGCGACGCTGCTCGTCGAGCCCGCGGAGAAATCGCTGCACGAGCGGCTCGGGCAGGTCCAGCCCACGGTGCAGACGCAGCTCGGCCAGCGCGACTACACGCGCGCGCTGTCGGCGCTCGCAGCCCTGCGCGATCCCGTCGATACGTTCTTCAACGATGTGATGGTGAACGTCGACGAAGACGCGCTGCGCCGGAACCGGCTGGCGTTGCTTGCCGCACTGCACGCGCAGATGAACTGCGTGGCCGACATTTCGAAACTGGCGGCCTGATGGGCTGCTCCTCACGCCCGCGGCCGCACCGTATCGACATCGAATCATGACTGCCAGCAAGAAGCTCGTTATCCTCGACCGCGACGGCGTCATCAACGTCGATTCGGACGCGTTCATCAAATCGCCCGACGAATGGATCCCGATCCAGGGCAGCCTCGAAGCGATCGCCCGCCTCAATCAGGCCGGCTACCGCGTCGTCGTTGCGTCGAACCAGTCGGGAATCGGGCGCGGATTGTTCGATATGGCCACGCTCAACGCGATACACGTGAAGATGCATCGCGCCGCCGCCGCCGTCGGCGCGCGCATCGATGCGGTGTTCTTTTGCCCGCATACGGCAGAGGACCAATGCGAATGCCGCAAGCCGAAGCCCGGCATGCTCAAGATGATTCTCGAGCGCTACGAGGCCGATCCGGCGCTCACGCCCGTGGTCGGCGACGCGCTGCGCGACCTGCAGGCCGGCGCGGCGCTCGGTTTCCCGACTCATCTCGTGCTGACGGGCAAAGGCAAGAAGACGCTTGCGGCCGGCAACCTGCCCGACGGCACACGCGTGCACGACGATCTCAAGGCGTTCGCGTCGACGTTCATCGCCCGGCACGACTGAGCCCAACCGGACCCTGACACAATGCGCTTTCTCCGTTCGCTGTTACTGTTTCTCTATTTCGTCGTTTTCACCATGCCGTACGCGACGGCCTGCTTCATCGCGTTCCCGTTCATGGGCGCCGACCGGCGCTACTGGATGGCTGTGGGCTGGTGCCGCACGACGCTCGTCGTGGCGCGCGTTCTGACCGGCATCCGCTACCGGGTCGAAGGCTTCGAGAATCTGCCCGACGGTCCCGCGGTGCTGCTCTCGAAGCACCAGTCCGCCTGGGAAACGCTCGCGTTTCCGGCGCTGATGCCACGCCCCCTCTGCTATGTCTTCAAACGCGAATTGCTGTTCGTGCCGTTCTTCGGCTGGGCGCTCGGGATGTTGAAGATGGTTCATATCGACCGCAAGGAAGGCAAGAACGCGTTTGTCTCGGTCGTGCAGCAGGGGCGCCGGCGGATGAGTGAAGGCGCCTGGGTCATCATGTTCCCGGAAGGCACGCGCACGGCCGTCGGCACGCAAGGCAAGTACAAGACGGGCGGCGCGCGGTTCGCGATCGACGCCGGCGCGCCGGTCGTGCCGATCGCGCACAACGCGGGCCGTGTCTGGCCGCGCAACTCGTTCCTCAAGTACGCGGGCGTCGTCACCGTCTCGATCGGTAAGCCCTTCGAGACGGCCGGACTCACACCCGACGCCGTCAATTCGCGCGTGGAAGCGTGGATCGAAGCCGAGATGCGCCGGATCGATCCCACGGCTTATGCGCACGAGACACAGCCCGAGACCGCGCCGCCTGCGCAGCAATCCGCCGACACCAACCGGTCGCAGACCACCGACGCCGATGCCCGCACCGCATCGGCGAGCCGTCCTCGCCACGGCTGACGGGCGGCTGCTACGCGTCCGCCCAACCCAACACGCCCGATGGCCAAACCCGACAAACCGCAGCCAGCCACGACCGACCACCGACAGCTGACGTTGCCGTTGTTTGCGGTCACGGGCGACGACAGTTTGCTCGCGCAACCAACAACGCGACCGGTCGGGATAACGGGGCTTGGCGCGGCGGCGCCCGATAAAGGTGGAGCGGGTGCGCCGGCACTGCAGCAGCCGGGGCCTGAACCGGCCGTGCTGGACGCGGCCCCGCTTCAGCCGCCCGCGCCCAGGGCGGCCCCACCTCAGCCGGCCCCGCCGAACGGCGCGAAACAGCGCCGACTGAAGTTGGACGGCCGCACGCTCGAATACGGGCTCAAGCGCTCCTCGCGCCGCACGATCGGTTTCGTCATCGACGGGACGGGGCTCACCATCACGGCGCCGCGCGGGGTCACGCTGGCCGACATCGAAGCGGCGATCGTCGGCAAGGAGCGCTGGATCTTCGCGAAGCTCGCCGAATGGCGTACGCGCACCGAGCAGCGCGCGCTGCCGAGCATCGATTGGCGTGACGGCGCTCAGATTCCGTACCTCGGCAAACCGGTGACGATTGCGCTGAGCGCGCCGCAAGGCGTGCTCACGTTCGATGCGGCGGGCGCATCGCTCGCTCTCGCGCTGCCTGCGCATGCCGATGCACAGCAGATCAAGGACCGCGTGCAAGGCTGGCTGCAGGGCGAGGCGAAGCGGATCTTCGGCGAGCGGCTTGCCGTCTATGCCGAGAAGCTCGGCGTCGCGTTCGCAGGCTATGCGCTATCGTCGGCTGCGACGCGCTGGGGCAGCTGCTCGAGCGACGGCCGGATCCGCCTGAACTGGCGCCTCATTCATTTCCCGCTTTCGATTATCGACTACGTCGTCGCGCACGAGCTCGCGCACCTGCGCGAAATGAACCACAGCCCGCGCTTCTGGCAAACGGTCGAATCGATCTTCCCCGAATTCCGCGAAGCGCGGCATACGCTCAAGCACCACCCGCCCGAACTGCTGCCTGCGCTATAGAGCCCTACCGACTCAGGGCACCCACCAGTAGCGCGTGATGTGAAAGAAGATCGGCGCGGCGAAGATCACCGAATCGAGCCGGTCGAGCATGCCGCCGTGGCCGCGGATCATGTTGCCCCAGTCCTTGATGCCGCGATCGCGTTTGATTGCCGACATGACGAGTCCGCCGAGGAACCCCATCAGCGCGATAACGAGCGCAATCGCCGCCGCCACCCACGGCGAGCCGAACGGCGTGATCCACCAGAGCGCGCCGCCGAGCGCCGTTGCGGTCGCTACGCCGCCGACGAATCCCTCGACGGTCTTCGAGGGGGATAACTCGGGCGCGATCTTGCGGCGTCCGATCAGCTTGCCCCAGATGTACTGCAGCACGTCGCTGCCTTGCACGACGAGCACGAGAAACACGATCAACAGCAGATTGCGGCCTTCGAAGCGCGGAATCTGCAAGATCATCAACGCGGGCACGTGGGACACGCAGAAAACGCAGACCATGACGGCCCACTGCGTGCCCGCGCAGCGCTGCAGGAAACTCGCCGTCTCGGACGAGAGCGCCGACAGAATCGGCATCAACAGGAAGGCATAGACGGGAATCAGGATGGTGAACATGCCGTACCAGTGCGTGTAGACGAACAGGTATTGGAGCGGCAGGAACACGAAAAACGCGGCAGCGACGGCACGGTGGTCGCCTCGCGTCGTCGACGTGATCGTAATGAATTCGCGCAACGCGAAAAACGAGAGCAGAAAAAAGAGCGTGACGAGGGCGCCCCACCCGAGCGCAAACGTGACCGCGAGCACGGCGACCATCCACCACCATGCGTTCACGCGCGCAGCCAGGTTGTCGATGACGGGGTGTGGTGCACCCTGTGCGATGCGGCGACGCAAGATGGCCGTCACGAGCGAGGCGATGACGAGAATGACGGCCACGCCACCGAAGACGAGCCAGACGGGATCGATTGAGCGAAGGCTTGACATGGTCAGTCCAGTTCCGGAGCGAGGGAGAGGAGCGCTTGCGTGCAGCGTGCGAGGAAGGCTTCTTTCGCTTCGCCCGCTGCCAGTTTGAGCGGCTGACCGAATGTCACCGTGCAAAGCATCGGCACGGGCACGCTTTCGCCTTTCGGCAGCACGCGATTCAGGTTATCGATCCAGACAGGCACGAATGCCGTATCGGGGCACAGCGCAGCGAGCCGGAAAATACCGCTTTTGAACGGCAACAGGCGGGTGTCCGTCGTATTGCGCGTGCCCTCCGGAAACACGATCAACGAATAGCCGTTTTCGAGCTCCTGCTTCATGAGCGCGATCGGGTCGCTGCCAGCGCGCTCCGTTGCCCCGCCCGTACGATCGATCAGCAAGGCCCGGAATACGTCGCGGCCGATAAAGCGACGCAGCGGCGATTTATCCCAATAGTCTGCACCGGCGACGGGCCGCGTCAGCGCGCGCAATGCCGGCGGCAGCGCACCCCAGATCAAAACGAAATCGCCGTGGCTCGTATGGTTGGCGAAATAGACGCGTGCATCGGTAACGGGCGGGCAGCCGAGCCAGCGCGCCTGCACGCCGGTCAGTACGCGCGCGAAGACGAGGACGGCACGCGCGGCAAGCGAAGCGGCAAGACTCATCGCGCCCCCCCGGTGAGGCACTTCGGCCGGTTGCCGGCCAAGACAGTGGCGGCTCGCCGGGATGCGCCGCTCGAGGCAGGACAGCGAGGCACGGCCGGCCGGGCCGGTGCGCACGGGTGCGAAGGTTGCTCATGCATGATCGGTTCGTTTTGCTTATTGATATAGAGACTGCCGACTGCCGGCACGGACAGCGATATTACACGCGATATCGTCGCAATCGCCCACGCACGGAAAATCGCCGCGACCTGCCGGCATTATCCGATTCATCGAGGCGCGCACATAAATACACAACGCGGCGCGCGCGTCATCGTATCATTGCGGCGCGGGAATGCCGCGACACTGCCGCGCAAGGCCCGCAACGCAATCCGTTTGAACAAAAGCTGAAATGCTAATTTGAGATATTCAGGCGAGCTTATGACCGACAACCGTCGTCCGATCAAATCGCGGTCCAATTCCGCGATTCGCACACTGGCAGAAGCACTTGCAAAAAGCGCGGTCACCCCGAATCAGATTTCCTCGGCCAGCGTCGTATTCGCCGCCGTTGCGGCAATCGCGTTGACGTTCGGCGAACACGCGTGGGCGATGCTCATCGCCCTCGCCGGCATTCAGTTGCGTTTGCTCTGCAACGTGCTCGATGGCCTCGTGGCCGTGGAAGGGGGAAAGCAATCGGTGCTGGGCTCGCTGTTCAACGAGTTTCCCGACCGCATCGCCGACAGCCTGCTGCTGGTGGCGGCAGGTTACGCGGCCGCCGCGCCGTCGCTCGGCTGGGCCGCTGCACTGCTCGCGGCGCTGACGGCCTACGTGCGTGTGTTCGGCGGCGCGCTCGGGCTCGAACAGCGCTTTCTCGGACCGATGGCCAAGCAGCACCGCATGGCGCTGCTGAGCCTGGCCTGTGTCCTTGCGATGATCGAGGCGCTCGCGCATCTGCCGCATCGCGCGATCTACGCGGCACTCGTCATCATCGTGGCTGGCAGCGCAGCGACCTGCGTCACGCGCACGCGCGCGATCGCCCGCGACCTGCGGCACCGCGCACAATGACCGCGGCGAAGCGCCCGGCCGGCGTTCAGGACTTCTTCTGGATGAACTCGATCTTGTAGCCGTCGGGATCGGTGATGAACGCGATGACGGTCGTGCCATGCTTCATCGGCCCGGCTTCGCGCACGACGGTCCCGCCCTGCGCCTTGATCTTCTCGCACGCGGCATAGGCATCCTCGACCTCGATAGCAAGGTGACCGAACGCCGTACCGTGGTCGTATTCGTGCGTGTCCCAGTTGTGGGTCAGTTCCAGCACCGTGCCGTTGCGCTCGTCGGTGTAGCCGACGAAAGCGAGCGTAAAGCGGCCCTCGGGGTAGTCGTCCCGGCGCAGCACCTTCATGCCCAGCAACTCGGTGTAAAAGGCGATCGATCGATCGAGGTCGCCCACGCGCAACATCGTATGCAGCAGACGCATCGTCAGCTCCGGTTGTCTTCGAAAGTGCGAATCTACCAGAGCGGCGCCTGTGCTGCTCGCCGCAGCGCAGGCGCCGGTAACGCGCACGGGCGCGCCTTGACCGACGAGCAGCGCCGCGCCGGCGTCAGGGCTGCGCGGTGCCTCCTGCAATCGCTTGCGCCACGCGCACATACTCGTCGACCGGCACGTCTTCCGCACGGCGCGCGAGATCGAACTTGAGCGCGTCGAAATCCACCGTCTCGCGATAGTCTGCGAGCGTATTGCGCAGCATCTTGCGCCGCTGCGAGAAGGCCGCGGTCACAAGCGAGCCGAGCACCGTCGGATCGACGTCGGCCAATTCGTGCGGCGCATACGGAATCATCCGCACGATCGCCGAATCGACTTTCGGCGGCGGCTGGAACGCTTCGGGCGGTACGTCGAGCAGCTTGTCCATCGCATAGCGGTACTGCAGCATCACCGACAGACGCCCGAACGCCTTCGATCCCGGCTCGGCCACCATGCGCTCGACCACTTCGTTCTGCAGCATGAAGTGCTGATCGACGACGAGCGGCGCGAAATCGATCAGGTGAAACAGCAGCGGGCTCGAGATGTTGTAGGGCAGATTGCCGACGATGCGCAGCGTCGGCTTCTCGCGCGTCTCCACAAGCGACGCGAAGTCGAATGCCAGCGCATCGCCCGCGTGAAGTGCAAGGCGCTCGCCGAACCGCTTTTGCAAGCGAACGATCAGATCGCGGTCGAGCTCGACGGCATGCATCGGCGAGCCCGGCACGGCAATGCGCTCGATCAGCGGTTCGGTCAGGGCGCCGAGGCCGGGCCCGATTTCGACCATGCGCTGCCCTGCCTGCGGGCCGATCGCATGCACGATCGAGTCGATCACGCCGACGTCGACAAGAAAATTCTGCCCGAAGCGCTTGCGCGCGAAGTGGCCTTGATGCTGTCTGCTGGTGGACATTCGAATTCGATATTCTGCAAAACAAACTGGGTGGGACGGTGCGGAAACGGTCGCCACGTCAGGCGCGAGCGGTGCGTCCAGCGCTTTTAGGCGCGCGCGCGACGGTTGCGCGCCATTGTCACGGCCGTGTCGATCGCAGCAATCAGGCTGCCCGCATCGGCCTGACCTTTGCCGGCCAGATCGAGCGCCGTACCGTGATCGACCGACGTACGGATGATCGGCAGACCGAGCGTCACGTTGATGCCCTCGCCGAACGTCGCATACTTGAGCACGGGCAACCCCTGATCGTGGAACATCGCGAGCACGCAATCGGCGTCGTTCAGATGGCGCGGCTGAAACAGCGTGTCCGCCGGATAGGGGCCGCGTGCGTCGATGCCGCGCGCGCAGGCTTGCGCAAGCGCAGGCTCGATCACGTCGATCTCCTCGCGCCCCAGGTAGCCGTTTTCGCCTGCGTGCGGGTTCAATCCCGTCACGAGAATGCGTGGCGCGGGCAAGCCGAAGTCGCGCCGCAGGTCGCGATCGATGATCGCGAGCGTCTGCACGAGGCTGTCGATATCGATCGCAGCCGGCACGTCCTTGAGCGGCAGGTGCGTCGTGGCCAGCGCAACGCGCAGCGGCCGGGCGCCCGTGCCGGCGAGCATCATGACGACGCGCGCGGCCCCCGTGCGCTCCGCCAGGTATTCGGTGTGACCGGTAAAGGGCACGCCGGCATCGTTGATCGTGCTCTTTTGCAAAGGGGCGGTGACGATCGCATCGAACGTACCGGCAAGCGCGCCGTCGATCGCATCGTCCAGCAGCGCCAGCACATAGGGGCCGTTCGCCGGATCGAGCCGGCCCGGCACCGCATCGGCGGCGAGCGGCCGGTGGCCGGTGCGCACATGGCGGCCCGGTGCCGACAACGCAGACCAGTCGACGCCGACAGCCTGCGCACGTGCCGCGAGCAGCGCGGCGTCACCGAGCACCGTGAATTCGACGTCAGGCCAACGCGCTGCCGCGCCCGCGAGGGCAACCGCCGTCAGCTCGGGGCCGACACCCGCGGGCTCGCCCGTCGTGATGGCGATCCGGAGCGGGCGGTGCGCTGCGTTCGGCATGACCGTCGGATCCGTCACTGGCGGGCGAGCGAGCCGCCCAGCTTGTACTCGACATAGGCCGAGTCGCGCAACTGGCGCAGCCAGTCGGCATAGGACTGCTCGGCCTTGCGCTGACCGATGGCCTGGCGTGCCAGGTCCATCTGCTGCTGGACCGAACCCTCTGCTTCGCGGCGGCCCAGGACCTGCACGAGGTGATACCCGTACTCGGTGCGCACGGGCTCGCTGACTTCACCGTCCTTCAGGTTGTTCATCGCACGCTCGAACTCGGGCACCGTTTCGCCGGGGCTGATCCAGCCGAGGTCACCGCCCTGCGAAGCCGAGCCGTCCTGCGAGTAGGTGTGCGCGAACTTCGCGAAGTCGGCGCCGCCGAGTACTTGATCGCGGATCTTGAGCAGCTCCTCGCGCGCCTTGCTTTCGTCCTGACCTTCGCCCACGCGCAACAGAATGTGCCTGACGTGGGTCTGCACGAGCTTCGGCGCATCCGATGCGTTGCCGCCGATCGCGGCGCGCCGGTCGACGAGCCGTACGATCTCGAAACCGTCGGCGGTGCGAATCAAATCGGGATTGACCTCGCCCGGGCGCAGTTTCGACGAGGCCGCGACGAACTCGGGCGGCAGCTTCGACGGCGACTGAAATCCGAGATCCCCGCCCTTGCTCGCGTCGGCCGCCTGGGAATCGCTCTTCGCAAGCGAGCCGAACTTCGTCCCGCTCTTGGCCTGCTGAAGGATTGCCGAGGCCTTCGCTTGCGCCGCGTCGACATCGGCCTGTGCAGCGCCGGCCGGCACCTTCACGAGAATGTGTTCGAAGCGCAGATCCTGCTGCACCTTCGCACCGGGGCCGCGCTGGCTCGCGATGTAGTTGGCCACCTCGGCATCGGACACGGTGATCTTGCTGTCGACCTCTTTCTCGCGCAGCTTCGAGAGCGTGAGCTCGGTCCGGGCGTCACGCGTGAAAACGGACCAGGGCACGCCTTGCGCCTCGAGCTTTTGCCGGTAGGTATCGAGCGACAGGTTGTTCGCTTGCGCGAGCCGCTGCAATGTCGACTGCACCTGCGCGTCGTCGATGACGATGCCGTCCTCTTTCGCGCGTTGCAGCTGCACGCGTTCGAGCACCATCTGGTTGAGCACCTGCACGCGCAGATCGTCGGTCGGCGGCACGGGCGCACCTTGCTGCTGCAGGCGCCGCGTGATCAGGTCCGTGCGCAGCTCCAGCTCGCGCTCGGTAATGACGTCGTCATTGACGACCGCCACGACCGAATCCACGGTCTGGCCGTTCTGCCCCTTCGATGTCTGGGCTGCCGCAGAAGCGGCCGGCGCGAGAGAGACGGCGGCGGCGAGCGCGGCCGCGAGGATTGCCAAGCGTGTTTTGATCATTGCCACAGCTACTCCGTTGATGTCGAGGCCCGGCCGACTGCCGATCCTACCCCGTTCTTGCCCGCGCCTGATTCACGCGGTATTGGCCTTGCGCAGTTTTCGCGGCGCGGCGCCCTTGCCGCGCGCCGCGCCACGCTCCGACAGCTGCCCCGACTCACTGGTAATCGGAATATCGAGCAAGCGGCGGCGCTGCCGGCGGCGGCGGCGAGTATCCGTTCACGCCGGCGCGGAACGAAGCAACAAGCCCGTTGTCGACGTTCGCGAACCCTTTGAGGGTCAGTTGCGCCATCCAGCGCGTATCGGTACGCGGGGCACCCGTGGTATCGAGGCCGTTGGCGAAGCGCTGTGCGCCAAAGCCGAGCACCCAGCAGTCGGC
>CBJMQH010000166.1:0-10132 GCA_966431825.1 uncultured Trinickia sp. | reverse complement strand
CCGCAGTCCGACGCGGACCAGGCGCCATCCAGCATCTTCGCGACCGGAGCCCAGCTGGCCCCGTGGTCGGTCGATCGCACGAGAAAGATGTCCTGCTGGGCGGTCGCCCAGTGAATGCAGGTCAGCGCGAGGTCGATGCCTTGAGCTGCGAGATCGACATGCTGCTCCGATAACCGCAACTCGCAACTGAGTGCGCCATGCGTGCGCAAGAACGCGGCGACGGCCGGCGCCGCAAACCGTGCGCCCACGGCAGGCGGCGCTGCCATCCGAATCGCACCGCGCAACTGGATCTGCTGTTCGTGCAATTCCTCGCGTGCCGCCTCGATCTCATGCACGGCGGGACGAATGCGATTCACGAACGCGAGGCACGCGGCCGTCGGTTGTACGCGGCGCGTCGTACGCGCGAACAACGATACATTCATCGATTGCTCGATGGCGGCGAGCGTACGGCTCACCGACTGCAGGGAGCGCCCCAGTGCGGCCGCAGCGGCCGTCAGGCTCCCGTGGTCGACGACCGCCAGCAGCACCGCATAGTCCTCGTTCGCTCTCGTCACGATTCTCTCGATCAGCGTAAGAATGGCTCTCGGCGGGAACGCTTCATCGCTCGACGCCCGGAGGCTAGATTGTAGGGCCTGTTCGCCGCCCGCCCACCGGCATGCGAACACATCGGGCGTACACCGCACGACGGTCCGTGCGCCCCCGACGAATCGTTGACCGAGGAACATTTCATGAGTACACCTACTTCAATCCAGCTGCCTCAAGTCGCTCCGTACGGTGCGCCGCTTTCCCTGGACGACGCCGCACGCGTAGCAGCTGCCGCCCGCGCTGAAGCCGAACGCCAGGGTTGGCCGATGGTGATAGCGATCGTCGACAGCGGCGCCCATCTTGTCATGCTGCAACGAATGGATCAGTCCCAGCTTGGCAGCGTCGAGGTGGCACGGCAAAAGGCCGAGACGGCGGCACGTTTTCGCCGCCCGACCAAGCTCTTCGAAGATGTGCTGGCCCAAGGCGGGATCCATCTGCGGCTGCTCGGCATGCACAACCTCACCCCGCTCGACGGTGGACTGCCGCTCGTACGCGACGGCGTCGTGGTCGGCGCCATCGGCGTATCGGGTATGCAGTCGCACCAGGACGCACAGGTGGCGCAAGCGGGCGCGGCCGGGCTTGCGTGACACGTGCGGCGCTGCCCGCGATCGCGCCCTTTATCACCGCTAGGGAGCGCCCCTAGGCAAAAGACCCGATACCGCGCTTGAACCGACACGCCGATAAAGAAGCGAAGGCGAAATTCGCCAACGCATTGATGGAGACCGGGGTGTCAGTTTCGAAGTTCCTATTCCAGCGCCGTCGTACCGAGCTGCTGCTTAGCCTGTTCGTCGCTGCGACGGCTACGGCCGGGGTCGCGCAGTGGCAGCTCGACGCGGCGAATGCCGCCGTCGCTCACGCCTATCTGACGCGCTACGAAGCCGTGCAGGCCGCGAGCGAGCTTCAGCGCGCGTCCGATGATCTGACCCGACTTGCGCGTGCTTACGTCATGAGCGGCGGCGATGGAAAGTGGCGCGAACAATATGACGCGGTGCTGGCCGCCCATGCCCAGCATGGCGCACGACCGCGCGCTCAAGGCACGGCCGACGGCTCGGCCGCCTTGTACGCTCGCGGACGCGCTTCGACGCTGACTTCGGGGGAAGTCGACACGCTGGGTGAAGCGGTCGAGCACGAAAGCGACGCGATGCGCGCCGAGGCGATCGCGATGCATCTCGTCGAGGGTCAGTATGACGACGGTACGGGCGGTTTTGGCGCGCACGGCCTGCCCGATGCCGAAAACGCCCGTTCGATGCTGTTCGATGCCGACTACCATCGGCTGAAAGCCGGCGTGAGCGGCCCCATCGACGAATTCGTCGCACGCGTCGACAAGCGTACCGATGCGACGATCGCTGCAGCGAACGCAGCCGCGCGCGCCTGGACTGTCGTCACGGCCGTCGGCGCCGTAAGCGGCGTAATGGCGCTCGTCTTCCTGTTGCGGCGGGCGCTGCACCGGCGTGCACCACGGGCCACGCTGGCAGCAAGCGGGCATGGCGACCCGCGCCCGACCGCCTGAACGCTCGTTACGATCTCAGCCCGCCCGCTGGGGGCACGCGGCGCTGTCCTTCGCGCCGCGCAGGACAGCGCTGAGCTCAGGCCGCCTTCAAAAGGCCGTGCGGATCGATGACGAATTTCCTCGGCGCGCCGCCATCGAATTTCTGGTAGCCCTCGGGTGCCTGATCAAGCGAAATCACGGTCACGTTGACGATCTTGGCAATCGGCAGTTTGTCCCAGAGAATCGCCTGCATCAGATTGCGGTTGTATTTCATAACCGGCGTCTGGCCCGTGTAGAACGAATGTGATTTCGCCCAGCCCAACCCGAAGCGCAGGCTGAGGCTGCCGCGCCTGGCTGCCGCGTCGGTAGCGCCGGGGTCATCGGTGACATAGAGCCCGGGAATGCCGATCGCGCCCGCCGCACGCGTGATTTCCATCAGCGAGTTCAGCACCGTGGCCGGGGCCTCCTCGTTGTGCGAACTGCCATGCCCGTGGGCCTCGAAGCCGACGCAGTCCACCGCGCAGTCGACCTCGGGCGTACCGAGGATTTGCTCGATCTGCTCGCCGAGCGTGGCGTCCTTCGAAAGATCGACGGTTTCGAATCCCATTTCCCTTGCATGCGCCAAGCGCTCGGCGTTCATGTCGCCGACGATCGTCACTGCAGCGCCGAGCAGCCGTGCGGAGGCGGCGGCCGCCATGCCGACCGGGCCCGCCCCTGCGATATAGACTGTCGAGCCAGGCCCGACACCCGCAGACACAGCGCCGTGGTAACCCGTGGGCAGAATATCCGACAGGCAGGTCAAGTCGCGAATCTTGGAGAGCGCCTGCTCGCGGTCGGGGAATTTGAGCAGATTGAAATCGGCATACGGCACGAGCACGTACTCGGCCTGCCCGCCGATCCACCCGCCCATATCGACGTAACCATAGGCCCCGCCGGCACGCGCCGGATTCACGTTCAGGCATACGCCGGTGTTCTGGGCCTTGCACATCGGGCAGCGGCCGCACGCCACATTGAACGGGACCGAGACGATGTCGCCGATCCTCAAAGTCTCCACATCGCGGCCCACTTCGACAACTTCGCCGGTAATCTCGTGGCCGAGCACGAGGCCGACCGGCGCCGTCGTGCGACCGCGCACCATGTGCTGATCCGAGCCGCAGATATTCGTACTGACGACCTTCAGGATCACGCCATGGCCGATGGCCCGGCCGCTCGGATCGACCATCTTCGGATAGTCGATCGACTGCACTTCGACCTTGCCCGGTCCCAGATACACGACACCTCGATTGGCGCTCATCGTACTCGTCTCCATATCGGTTTTGGTTCAGCCGGCAAGAAGCGCGAAAACCGCGCCACGCCGCCGATTGCAGCGTAGTCCTCAACGCGCCAGCGCGATCATATGAAACGCGACAGGTGTTTGCTAGAACCCGACACGCACGCCCAGGCACCGCGCGGATCGATTGAACGGCCGCGCCAAAACGCCTATCGTGGAACCCTTCGCAAGAACCGACGAGACCCTGGAGATTCGAATGGCCACGCCCTCTGTCTACGGCCTGCAGCGCCTGTTCATCCACGGCGAGCATGTCGACGGTACCGCAGGTAGCACGTTCGACACCTATGACCCGGCAACGGGCGAGCGACTTGCCACGGTACAGCAGGCGAGCGAGGCCGATATCGCACGCGCCGTCGCATCGGCGCACGAAGGCCAGCGCGCATGGAGCGCGATGGGCGCGATGACGCGCTCGCGCATCCTGCGGCGCGCCGTCGAACTGCTGCGCGAACGCAACGACGCACTCGCGGAGCTGGAGATGCGCGATACGGGCAAACCGATCGCGGAAACGTCGGCTGTCGACATCGTCACGGGCGCCGACGTCATCGAGTACTACGCCGGTCTCGCACCCGCCATCGAGGGCAGTCAGATTCCGCTGCGCGATTCGTCGTTCGTCTATACGCGTCGCGAACCGCTTGGCGTCTGCGCCGGCATCGGTGCATGGAACTACCCGATCCAGATCGCCTGCTGGAAGTCGGCACCGGCACTCGCCGCCGGCAACGCGATGATCTTCAAGCCGAGCGAGGTCACGCCGCTCTCGGCCATCAAGCTTGCCGAAATCTACATCGAAGCCGGCGTGCCGCCCGGCGTGTTCAATGTCGTGCAAGGATCAGGCGCTGTCGGCGCCCTGCTCGCAACCCACCCCGAGATCGCGAAGGTCTCGTTTACCGGCGGCGTCGAGACGGGCAAAAAGGTCATGTCGCTTGCAGGCGCTTCGTCGCTGAAAGAAGTGACGATGGAGCTCGGCGGCAAATCGCCGTTGATCGTCTTCGAAGACGCCGATCTTGCACGCGCGGCCGATATCGCCGTCAGCGCAAATTTCTTCAGCAGCGGTCAGGTCTGCACGAACGGCACCCGCGTATTCGTACGCGAGACGGTGAAGGATGCGTTCGAGGCACGCGTTCTCGAGCGCGTGCGCCGGATTCGCGTCGGTCGGCCGTCGGAGCCGACGACGAACTTCGGCCCGCTCGCGAGCGCAGCGCAACTCGACAAGGTGCTTGGGTTCATCGAGGCCGGCAAAAGCGAAGGGGCACGCCTCCTCGCCGGCGGGAGCCGACTCGTCGACGGGCATTTCGCAGCCGGGCAGTATGTTGCGCCGACCGTGTTCACCGACTGTCGCGACGACATGCGCATCGTGCGTGAAGAAATCTTCGGGCCTGTGATGTCGATTCTCGCCTTCTCGAGCGAGGATGAAGCGATCGCACGCGCCAATGCCACGCACTATGGCCTCGCCGCGGGCGTCGTCACAGAAAACCTGGCCCGCGCACACCGCGTCATTCACCGGCTCCAGGCAGGCATCTGCTGGATCAATACCTGGGGCGAATCGCCCGCGGAAATGCCGGTCGGCGGATACAAGCAATCGGGCGTAGGCCGCGAGAACGGCATCAGCACGCTCGAACACTACACGCAGATCAAGTCGGTCCAGGTGGAACTGGGCCCCTTCCGTCCCGCGTTTTAACGGAGTTGCGGATGAACGAAAACGAGTTCGACTACATCGTGATCGGCGCCGGCTCGGCCGGCAATGTGCTCGCGACACGGCTCACCGAAGATGCCGACGTTACGGTGCTGCTGCTCGAGGCCGGCGGGCCCGACTACCGGCTCGACTTCCGCACGCAGATGCCTGCCGCTCTCGCCTACCCGCTGCAAGGCCGCCGATACAACTGGGCTTATGAAACCGAGCCCGAACCGCACATGAACAACCGCAGGATGGAGTGCGGGCGCGGCAAAGGACTGGGCGGATCCTCGCTGATCAATGGCATGTGCTACATCCGGGGCAATGCGCTCGACTATGACGGCTGGGCCGATTTGGCCGGACTCGAGAACTGGCGCTACCTCGATTGCCTGCCTTACTTCAAGAAGGCGGAGACGCGCGACATCGGACCCAACGCCTATCACGGCGGCACGGGCCCCGTGCACGTCACGACAAGCAAGCCTGGCAACAACCCGCTGTTCGCTGCCATGGTCGAGGCCGGCGTGCAGGCCGGCTACGCGCGTACCGACGACCTGAACGGGTACCGGCAGGAAGGCTTCGGCCCGATGGACCGCACGGTGACGCCGCACGGACGCCGCGCAAGTACGGCGCGCGGTTATCTGGATCAAGCGCGCGCACGGCCCAATATCAAGATCGTCACGCACGCACTCTCGGACCGCATCCTCTTCTCGGGCAAGCGCGCGATCGGGGTCAGCTACCTCGTCGGCGATACGCCGACGACCGCGCACGCACGGCGCGAAGTGCTCGTGTGCAGCGGTGCGATCGCCTCGCCGCAGTTGCTCCAACGCTCGGGCGTCGGCCCCGGCGAGTGGCTGCGCGAGCTTGGCATTCCTATCGTTTTCGACCTGCCCGGCGTGGGCCGCAACCTGCAGGATCACCTCGAAATGTATCTGCAGTACGCGTGCAAGGAGCCCGTCTCGCTCTATCCCGCGCTGAAGTGGTACAACCAGCCCGCGATCGGCTTCGAGTGGCTCACACGCGGCACCGGCATCGGCGCCAGCAATCAATTCGAAGCCGGTGGGTTCATCCGCACGCGCGACGATGATCCTTGGCCGAACATTCAGTATCACTTCCTGCCGATCGCCATTAACTACAACGGCTCGAACCCGATCGAGATGCACGGCTTCCAGGCTCACGTGGGCTCGATGCGCTCGCCCAGCCGCGGACGCATAAAGCTGCGCTCGCGCGACCCGCGCGCTCATCCGAGCATCCTCTTCAACTACATGGCCGAACCGCTCGACTGGCGCGAGTTCCGGGATGCGATTCGCATCACGCGGGAGATCATCGCGCAGCCGGCACTCGACCGGTACCGCGGCCAGGAGTTGAACCCGGGGGCCGAATTGCGAACCGATGCGCAGCTCGATGCCTTCGTCCGTGCGCGTGCCGAGACGGCCTACCACCCGTCGTGCTCGTGCGCGATGGGCTACGGAGACATGGCCGTCGTCGACAACGAGGGCCGTGTCCATGGCCTTGAAGGTTTGCGCGTTGTGGACGCATCGATCATGCCGATCATCACCACGGGCAATCTCAATGCACCCACGATCATGATCGCCGAAAAGATTGCCGATCGCATTCGCGCTCGCACGCCGCTCGCCGCCGAGAATGTGCCGTACTACGTTGCCAACGGCGAGCCTGCACGGGCGGGCACAACCCGTAGCGCGCCGGCTGCACATGGGGCGCAGTCGTCGGAGATTGCTTCGATCCGCTAAGCGCGGTGGGCATGCACTGGAGGCATCATTCGCGCTCCCCATCGAACGGTGCCTTCGCTCAAGCGCTTCCGTCATCGGTCTACCGATGACGCACCGATTCCATCAGCATGCCGAATTTCTTCTATGGCTTGGAATATTGGCCGCTTTAACTGCCTGATGCCAGCTGCACCGCCACCCGCGATGCCGGCCGGTTCCCACGCCCTGGAGACCTCCATGCCGACAAACGTTCCTCGTAACGCGCCCCGCGCAAGCGCAGCCGCCCGGCTCGAACGCCTGCCGTTTTCGTCGTATCACCGCACGATCTTCTTCGTGATCGCCCTCGCCTTTTTCTTCGATTCCGTCGACCTCGGCACCATGACGTTCGTCCTCGGGTCGATCAAGAAGGAGTTCGGGCTCTCGAGCGCGGCCGCCGGCCTCGTGGCAAGCGCGAGCTTTTTCGGCATGGTGCTCGGCGCCGCCCTGGCGGGGCTGCTCGCCGACCGGTTCGGGCGCCGCCCCGTCTTTCAATGGAGCATGGTGCTCTGGGGCGTCGCCTCGTATCTGTGCTCCACCGCTCACGACGTCAATACACTCATCGTCTACCGTGTGGTGCTCGGCATCGGCATGGGTATGGAATTTCCCGTCGCGCAAGCGCTGCTGTCCGAGTTCGTACCGACCGCATCGCGCGGGCGCCTGATCGCGCTGATGGACGGGTTCTGGCCGCTCGGCTTCATCACGGCCGGCATCGTCTCTTACTTCGTTCTGCCCGCGTTCGGCTGGCGCACGGTGTTCGCCCTGCTCGCGATTCCGGCCGCTTTCGTGCTGATCGTGCGCCGCGCCGTGCCCGAATCGCCGCGTTGGCTCGAACATGCGGGCCAGCGCGAACGTGCCGATGCTGTGCTCGCGGCAATCGAGGCGAAAGTCATGCACGCCTGCAAGCTGGCAACACTGCCGGCACCGCAGCGCGATGCGCAGGCCACAGCAACCACGAGCAGCCGCGTTGGCGCGTTCCGCGAGATCTGGAGCAGTCCTTATCGCAGCCGCACGATCATGGTCTGGACACTGTGGTTCTTCGCACTGCTGGGCTTCTACGGGCTTACTTCCTGGCTCGGGGCACTGATGCAGCAGGCCGGCTTCGCGGTCACGAAATCGGTGCTCTACACGGTGCTGATCTCGCTTGCCGGCATACCGGGCTTTCTCTGCGCCGCATGGCTCGTCGAGCGGTGGGGCCGCAAGCCGACCTGCGTCGCTTCGCTCACGGGCGGTGCCGTCATGGCCTACCTCTACGGGCAGGCGGCGCTCCATGCCGGCACGGTCGCATTTGTGATCTGCACGGGGCTCGCGATGCAGTTCTTCCTGTTCGGGATGTGGGCCGCGCTCTATACCTACACGCCTGAGCTCTACGGCACCGGTGCGCGTGCGACGGGCTCGGGCTTCGCCTCTGCGATCGGTCGAGTCGGCTCTTTGATCGGCCCCTATGTGGTCGGGCTCGTGCTGCCGGTGTTCGGGCAAGGCGGCGTTTTCACGCTCGGTGCCGCTTCGTTTGCCGTGGCCGCCGTCGCTGTCGCCGTGCTCGGCATCGAAACGAAAGGCATCGCGCTCGAAGCGCTGGCTCAGCCCGCTACCGGTTTGGGTAGCACAGCGTGGGCTGCCGAGGGAACGCCGGGGCTCGACTAGCCTCGTGAGCGGAGACTTTCGGGCAATGGTTCACCGGGCGACGCTTCGCCCGGTGAACCATCGCCGTTACTCCGGCGCCTCTTCGGGCTGCTGACGCCGCTCTCGAACCTTTAGTGCGTCATCGATGATTTCCATGTCGAGTGCGTGCAGTTCCGCATTTTTGAAGCGCGGAGGCAACGCATCTTCAAGCGATTGCCCTTCCTCAAGTCGTTGCAGAACGCCGCGCATCATGAGACCGAGCCGCGGCGCGGGTTTTCGCTCCGTTGCAGCAGCCTCGAGCTTCGCACGGTCGTCATCGCGCAATTGCGTAAAGTTCGAGCCTTCGAGCGAGCCTCTACGCACCGCGGCAAATGCTTCGTCGACCGTCATTTTGTTGTTGGCGATATACGACTTCGCAAGGCCCAGTGCCGCCTCGGACAACCGCGGGCCTCCCTCTGCCGCGACTTGCTGAGCATGACGTTTCAGCTTCGCAATGTCGTCCTTGTGGGGCGGCGAAAACTTGGCGACCACTCCGAACGCGCTCTCCGGAGAGTGCCCTTCGAACGTGATCTGGTCCTTCGCATATTGCATAGCCTCGTCATCGAGTTGTGCGCCACCCGCGGCCTGAGTCTGGGCGAAGACCTTGGCCAGTCTGTCCGCATCGGCTTGGTCCACGTCGGGGCGCCCGATCACAACATTCAGCGCCTCATCGACCGTCATCCCGCGGTGGCGAATCAACTTTTCAGCGTGTTCGATTCTTTCTTGCGGCAAGGGGGCCATCGGCGCGGGGCGCTCACCCTTGTTCGGGCGACTCGCCGGTGGCGGCACTGCGCCCGAAAGGCTGGGCTGCCTGGTCGGATCCCCCGGGTTCGCTCCGGCACCCCTCACGCGCTTCGGCAAGGGGCTGCTATCGCCAGATGCAGGAAATTCCGGCTGCCGATCTCGATTGACTTCCATCCCATCCTCCTCATGTCGAATCAGGGCGCCATTCGACCATGCGGGAGGCTGTCCTCCAGTCGGAGGTTGCGAAGCGATCGTTCGGATCACGAACCGTGCGTGCGACCACGTCGCCAGCGCGTTCGCCGCTTCGCATCGGCGGTGTCCCGTATGACGGGCATCGCGGCCCTCGTTGTGTACTTGCGCGCTAGGCGTTTGGCTCGCGCACGCCGTATGCTGATCGCTTCGGTCATTCGCCAATCAAACCGGAGCCGGTCATGCCTCACCGCCTATCGCCGCTTTGTGCCGTTACCATTGCCATTTCCCTATCAGGTGCACTCGCGCCGTCCGCCCATGCCCAATCCAGCGCGGCCATGCCAGGCATGAACATGCCGCCGGCCGCCGGCGGCTCCGGGCTGTCGACCGGCGCTTTCCGCCGGGCCGACGAGAAAATGATGCACGGCATGCAAGGGCAGCCCTACACGGGAGACGCCGATCGCGACTTCGTCGCGCATATGATCCCGCACCATCAGGGTGCCATCGATATGGCGCGAGTCGAGTTGAAATACGGCCGCGACCCGGATCTGCGCCGGCTGGCGAGGAATATCGTCAAAGCTCAGGAGGACGAAATTCGTCTGATGCAGCGCTGGCAGGCACTGCATCCTGTACAACGCTAGCTGCCGAAGTCCGGTGACGCGTTGCGCCGAAACCAGCACAAAGCGTCCCCGTAAAAGGAGTCT
>CBJMQH010000165.1:0-10152 GCA_966431825.1 uncultured Trinickia sp. | reverse complement strand
GCCCTGGTTCGGGTTCTGGTTCTTCGCCAAGCCCCACTCGCGGTTGATGATCAGCTGGATCGCCAGCGCGCGCCGCACCGACGCTTCGGTCGGCGTCGTGACCGCCTCGTCGAACGCATTCGTATGCAGCGAGTTGCAGTTGTCGTAGACGGCGATCAGCGCCTGAAGCGTCGTGCGGATATCGTTGAACGCGATCTCCTGCGCATGCAGGCTGCGCCCCGACGTCTGCACGTGATATTTGAGCTTCTGACTGCGCGCATTGGCGCCGTACCGGTCGCGCAACGTCACCGCCCAGATGCGCCGCGCAACGCGGCCGAGCACGGTGTACTCGGGTTCCATGCCGTTCGAGAAGAAGAACGACAGGTTCGGCGCGAAATCGTCGATCGCCATCCCGCGCGCGAGATACGCCTCGACATAGGTAAAACCGTTCGCGAGCGTATAGGCGAGCTGCGTGATCGGATTCGCCCCTGCCTCGGCGATGTGGTAGCCGGAAATCGACACCGAGTAGAAGTTGCGCACCGCGTGCTCGGCGAACCACGCCTGAATGTCGCCCATCATCTTGAGGCTGAACTCAGTCGAGAAAATGCAGGTGTTCTGCCCTTGGTCCTCTTTGAGGATGTCGGCCTGGACCGTGCCGCGCACCTCGCGCAACGCACGTGCGCGTGCCGCTGCGAGTTCCGCACGGTCGGGGCCGCGGCCCGCCCGCGCGCAGTCCGCGGCAAGTCGTTCGCAGACCTGATCGATCGCAGTATTGAAGAACATGGCAAGAATCGTCGGCGCAGGCCCGTTGATCGTCATCGAGACCGATGTCGAAGGGCTGCACAGATCGAAGCCTTCGTAGAGGGCCGCCATGTCGTCGAGCGTTGCGATCGAAACGCCCGAGTTGCCGATCTTGCCGTAGATATCGGGCCGTGCGTCGGGGTCTTCGCCGTACAGCGTCACCGAGTCGAACGCCGTCGACAGCCGCTTCGCAGGCATCCCCTCGGAGAGCAGCTTGAACCGTCGGTTCGTGCGCATCGGGTCGCCTTCTCCGGCGAACATGCGCGTGGGCTCCTCGTCCTCGCGCTTGAATGGAAATACCCCGGCCGTATACGGGAAATGGCCGGGCAGATGTTCGAGCATGAGCCAGCGCAACGTTTCGCCGGGATCGGCGAACTTCGGCAGTGAGACCTTGCGCACCGTCGTGCCGGAGAGCGTCGTCACCGTCAGCGGCGTCCGGAGTTCGTGCGCGCCCACTTGCGCGACATATTCGCGCCCCGAATAAGCTGCGACCGTCTCGGGCCACGCGTCGATCAACGCACGCGCATCGGGATCGAGTGCCCGAGCCTTGCGCACGATAAGCGCATCGAGCGAACGCATGGCTTGCGCCGATGCTTCGTCATGCGAATCGATCGCTTCGCCACCCGCCGCCTCCAGCATGCGCCGGGCCTCGGTCAGCTGCCAATGTTCGCGCACGCACTGCGCCTGCGTCTGCACGCGCTGCCGATAGGCGCGCACGGTATCGGCGATCTCCGACAGATAGCGCACGCGCTGCGCCGGCACGATCGCGGCACGCGCACTCGACGCGCGCACCTGCACGCGCGGCAGGGCGCCTGCGCCCGCGGGCGCAGGCAACCCGAGCGGCATCAGTTCCGCGACGATCGCCTGATAGAGCGCGCTCACACCGTCGTCGTTGAAATGCGAGGCCATCGTGCCAAAGACCGGCATCGTCTCGGGCGCAGCCTCGAACGCCCCGCGATTGCGCTGGACCTGCTTGGCCACATCGCGCAGCGCATCCTCGGCGCCGATGCGGTCGAACTTGTTGATCGCGACGAAATCGGCGAAGTCGAGCATGTCGATCTTTTCGAGCTGGCTCGCCGCGCCGAACTCGGGCGTCATGACGTAGAGCGAGCGGTCGGCCTCTCGCGCGATCGCCGCATCGCCCTGCCCGATGCCCGAGGTTTCCACGATGACGAGATCGAACCCGGCCGCCTTGCAGGCAGCGATGGCATCGGGCAACACGTCGGGCAGCTCGTTCGCGGCGTCGCGCGTCGCAAGCGAACGCATGTAGACGCGCTCGCCGCGCCCCCAGTCGCCGAGCGCATTCATCCGGATGCGGTCGCCAAGCAACGCGCCGCCCGATTTGCGGCGCGTGGGATCGATGGCAAGGACGGCGATCGAAAGCGCATCGTCGTAGTCGAGCCGAAACCGGCGCACGAGCTCGTCGGTCAGCGAGGATTTGCCGGCACCGCCCGTACCCGTGATGCCGAGGACCGGCACATCGCGCAGCGCGTGTTCGGCGATGGCGGCCCGCAATGCGGCGTCGGCCCGCGCGCGCTCGAGTATCGAGATGAGCCGTGCAAGCGCGCGTCGCCCGGCGCTTCCACCCTGCGCGATCTGCGCGATCGCGGCCTCGGCGTGGCCGGCGCTCGCCAGATGCGCCGCATCGGCGGCGTCGGCTGCGGCCGCCGCTTTCGCACTGCGCGCGAGCATATCGTCGATCATGCCTTGCAAGCCGAGTCGCTGCCCGTCCTGCGGCGAGTAGATGCGCGCCACGCCGTAACGTTCGAGCGCATCGATCTCGTCGGGCACGATCACGCCGCCCCCGCCGCCGAATACGAGGATGCGCTCCCCGCCGCCCTCGCGCAGCGCATCGACGAGGTACTGGAAGTACTCGACATGGCCGCCCTGGTAGCTCGACACAGCGACCGCGTCGGCATCTTCGTCGAGCGCGGCGCGCGCGACCTCGGCGACGCTGCGGTTATGGCCGAGATGGACAACTTCGGCGCCGCTCGCTTGCAACATGCGCCGCACGATATTGATGGCGGCGTCGTGGCCGTCGAAGAGCGCGGCGGCGGTCACGAAGCGCAGCCGGGAAGCGGTGCCCGGCGCGCTCGCCGCGAGCGACCGTGCCGTTGCCGGCGTCGACAGGTCCGTCATGTCTCCTCCTCGGCCGCACGACGCTGCGCGGCGGCCCCTGGAGGCAGTATAGGCAACGCGTTTTCGTCAGAACTTCGCGCGAATCCCCGCGCCGACCGTCTGGCCGGTCGAAAGGCTCGAAAGCTTGTCGTTCATATACGCCGCGTAGAGATCCGTGCGCTTCGAGAGCGGATAGTCGTAGCCGAGCGCCCAGGTCCGGCGCGTCTGGTCGAGCCCCCCACCGTCGCGCGAGTACGCGAACGAGGCCATGACGGTACCGGGGCCGACGGGCACCGTGACGCCGCCCTGCCCTGTGTTCACGTGCCAGCTGCCGCCGCTGATCTCGTCGTTCTTCGTGTACATGTACTGCGCGTAGAACTTCGCGAATTTCAGATCGTAGCTGGCGCCGAACTGGCCGACGCTCTGGCTCTTGAACGGAACGATGGTGCCGAACGGCGAGGTCGAACGCAGATCGTTGGGTGCGTTGTTGAAGTTGACGTACTGATAAACGCCCGTTGCCGCGAACGGACCGTGGAAGTACAAGAACTGCGCGCTCCATTTTTTCGCACCGTTGCTGCCGGCCTGATTGCCAAGACCGTACATCACGGCACCGGAGAGCCCGTTGTAATCGGGCGTGGCGTATTGGACCGCGTTGTTCCATCCGGAATCGCCGACCACACCGGTATCGGTGCCGTAAGTCGCACCGGTCGGCACGGCCGTATTGCCGAGGAACACGTGGTACACCATCGGCGAGAACGTGTACGAATCGATGAACGGGTTGAACAGGATCGTCGAGACGAACAGGTGCGTCGTCAGCCGCCCCGTGGTCACGGTGCCGTAGGGCGATTCGATCCCGACGTAGGCGTTGCGCGAGAAGAACGAGTCGCCGGTGAAGCGACCGAAGTTGCCGTTCTGCGGCAGGAAAAAGTCTTCGACCGTGAAAATCGCCTTATAGCCGCCGCCCAGATCTTCTTTGCCCTTCAAGCCCCAGTACGAGGTGGACATACCGCCGCCGCCCACCGTCCAGGCCTTTTGGCCACCCGGAAACTGCTGCATGCCGACCCACGTGTCGACTTGCCCATACAGCTGGACGCTCGATTGCGCATAGGCGCTGTGGCCGGCAGCGACGAGGCCGGCTGCTGCGGCCCATCGGATGCCGGTTTTCACCGCTCGGGTGACGCTGGCTTTCATGAGATCTCCTGTTGTCGAGGGATGCAACGCGAGGGGCGCCGCCCGGACGCGCGGTTCCCCTGCGGCCCGTCGATCTCGTCGATGCGACAGGCGGCGCAGCCATCGTCCGAGACCATTTATGTGGTCAAAAATAGATTTGGTTATTGCCGGTATAGCGCTCCGCTTAATCGGCCCGACGCGCAAATCTCCAGCGCGCCGCCACGGTGCCGGGTGCACCATGACAGACAAATGGCGTCTGCCCAGCAAAGCGAGTGCACGGTCGACCTCATACGGCAACGCGAGCGAAAAACGATGACATGGACGCACCGGAACAGGGCGGCGCAATGGTCTGCCGAACCGCAATCCACAGACTTCTCACGCCGATGACGCCGCGCAGGAAGTGTGGCTTTTCTGCATCACTACGCGGGCAATTCGGGGACGGATCGGTGCCGAGAGCCGGAGGGACAGTCAGTTGCGGTAGAGGGCAGCCGGCGCGTGCGGACCGGCGGCGGGTTGCCGTTGCGGCGGCCGGCCGTTCTCACGCTCTTCGTTGTAGCGCGCGATATCCTCGCGAATCGAGCCGGCGCGCATATAGACGGCGCCCCCGGCACCGTGGCCGGCGTTGCGTGCGCTTTCGCTGACGGGCTCGTAGACGTTGGCCGCCATCGGCGGAATCCGATTCGGGCCGAGTCGATAAGGATTGAGCGGTATGGCCGCATGCGGCGCCTGAGCAAAGACGCGCGCAGAGGACGATCGGCCGACATGGTTATGCGCGAAGCCTGCTCCGGCGCGTCCCATCGCCCGCGGGGCAGCCGCGAAGGCGCCGCCGCGCCCGCCGCCCGGCGTATCGCGCAGCGGCCGCGCCTGGGCGAGCGCCATCGTCGCCGCACAAAGTGCGACTGCCGCCCAACGTCCGATCGAATAAAAACGCGAGTCCGCCATAATCGAAAAACAATCACCAACCGACCCGCACGAAGCCGGTCGCATAGAGCGGCGATGCTGCGCCATCTTTACCGAACGGTCATCGGAACAATGGTGCTGTGAGGGGACGTTCCGAGTAATTTATGGGTCGCCCGAAAGTGTGTCGAGGCAAAAAATGTTAGGCGAACGACGCCGTTGTAACGTGGTGTTACGGCGCCTTTTATCTTTACTGCCGCCTATTCGCATCGGGTTTTCCCGCCCCTTTCATTGGACCTCGGGCGCGGTGGAAAGTCTCCTCGAGCAGTCTATTCGGCGAGCGCTTAAAATAGCGTTTGCGTCGTGCCGGACGGCGGGTATTTCGTGCCGTTCCCTGTTTTTTCGGCGCTTTTCGCTGTCGTTGTACGCTCCCCAGGAATCGCCCGCATGCGCGCCCTTCTGTCCAAGCTTTTTCTCGATGCGTTCACCGTTGCGCTGCTCGCGACCGTCGCATTCGCCACCGTCCTGCCCTGCCGCGGCGAGGCTGCCGCCGCGGTCAACGTCATCACGAACATCGCGGTCGGTCTTCTGTTCTTTCTTCACGGCGCAAAACTGTCGCGCGAAGCCGTTGTCGCGGGGGCGACACATTGGCGGCTGCACGCGCTCGTGCTGGCGAGCACCTTCGTGATGTTTCCGCTGCTCGGCCTCGCCCTGCGACCGCTGTTCGCCCCGCTGGTGACGCCGGCGCTCTACGTCGGCATCCTGTTTCTCTGTACGCTCCCATCGACGGTCCAATCGTCGATTGCATTTACGTCGATGGCGCGCGGGAACGTGCCCGCCGCCGTCTGCAGCGCCTCGGCGTCGAGCTTGATCGGCATCTTCGTCACGCCGGCGCTCGTCAGTCTCGTCGTCACGAATCAGGCGGCCGCATCGGGCTCGGCCTGGCACACGGTGGGCGGTATCGTCGTGCAACTGCTGCTGCCGTTCGTGGCGGGGCAACTGCTGCGCCCCGTGATCGGCGGCTGGATCGATCGCAACCGTCGCGTGTTGCGCTTCGTCGACCAGGGCTCGATCCTGCTCGTCGTCTACATGGCATTCAGCGAAGCGGTCAACGAAGGTCTCTGGCACCGCGTGCCCCTCACCGCGCTCGCCGCCCTGCTGGTCGCCAACGGTGTGCTGCTCGCCGTCGCGCTGGGGCTCACGGCATGGCTCGGCAAGCGGCTCGGGTTCGATACCGAGGACCGCATCACGATCATCTTCTGCGGCTCGAAAAAGAGCCTCGCTTCCGGCATTCCGATGGCCAAGGTCATCTTCGCCTCGCATGCGATCGGCGCCGTCGTGCTGCCGCTGATGCTGTTCCATCAGATCCAGCTGATGGTCTGCGCCGCGCTCGCGCAGCGCTGGGGTGCCCGGGAGAGCGCCCCGACGGGTGCAACGGTTCGGTGAGCGCGTTGAACGCGGCATGTTGTATTCGCTTTGTAATGCGTCCTTCGTTTTCAACGGTCGCACCCACAACGCCTATTGCGCGCAAAAATAAATGACCGCCGCAAACGTTTGGCGATGCGTCGTCGTTCCGCGTATTGGGATACCGAATTGATCTCTGCCTAATCGATCGCATCGCGCGACTGAAATCGATTAGCTGCCGCTAAAATCATCCACGCACACTTTCTGCGCCATTAAAATGGCGCACGGGCACGGCGCGATCCGTTCCCGGCGAATGCCGAAGCAGCACTTCCAAGAGAGAAGAAAATGAGCAGCGAGGATCGGTCCAACGAGGATCGTCGGGATGCGGTGCATGCGCGCCGCACGCGTCGCATACGGGGGCGACGCGCCAAGACGATCGAAGCGCCGGAAGACGGCCAGACGTTCGAGGATTATGCGGGCGAGCGCATCGGGTCGTTCCTTTGTGCGCAGCTCGCCACCGCGCTCGTGGGCTACCTCGTTCTGGTGGCCGCCGATGCCTGGCTCGACAAGGCCCGCGTATCGCACGCGCTCTTGGTGAGCGCCCTGCCCGCCATGCCGATGGCGACCGCGCTCGTGCTGGCCTGGACGCGCGGCGACGGCCGGCGTGCAAGCCTGGCTGCGCTCGGCTTCATCGCTGCGCTCGAAGCCGGCATCGTCATCCACGCGCTGCAGTGGATGAGCGGCGTGCTGATCGTCATGCCGGCGTTCGTCCTGATCCCGCTTTCGTTCAGCCCGGTGTTGCTGCGCGGCTGGGATTTCCCGGCCGCGGCCGTCCTGGCCGTATCCGGCCCGCTCGCGTTGAGCGCGCTTGCCTCACCGCCGGCCACCGAGCAGTTCGGCCTCGTCCTCTCGATGTTCATCGCGATCAGCACGAGCCTTGTCACGAACCTTTTCGCCCTGCGCTCGCAAAAGAAAAGCTACCGGCTCGAGCGCCAATTGCGCGCCTTCGCCGATATCGACGAGCTCACGCAGCTGCCGCGCCGGCGCCGCGTATTCGAACTCGGTCGCCGCATCCTGCTGCGGGCCGAACGGCTGGGACTCACCTGCTCGGCGCTCTACATCGACGCCGATCACTTCAAGTCGGTCAACGACCGGTTCGGCCATGACGCAGGCGATCGGGCGCTCAGGTTGATCGCCCGCGCGATTCAGGACAACATGCGGCCGCACGATGTGGCGGGCCGCTTCGGCGGCGAGGAGTTCGTCGTCCTGCTGCCGAACACCGACCGCGACGACGCCGCGCGTGCAGCCGAACGCCTGCGCAAGCGGATCGAGGAGGTCCGGCACTTCGAAGTCGCGCTCACGATCAGTGTGGGCGTCGCGCAATACGTCCGCGGCGAGCAGATCGACCGCCTGATCCGGCGCGCCGACGCGGCGTTGCTCGACGCGAAAGACCGCGGCCGCAACCGCGTCGTCATCGCCCCCCATCCTGTCGACGACGTGCCGTCGCACGAATTGGCCATGCACCCCGACGGCACCGCGGTGTGGCGTGCCCGGCCAGGTGCAGCGGGACAGCGGCCGAACGGTCCGGAAGATTCGGACGCGCGCCGCGATCCAGGCGCGCGCCACGACGAGCGCGGCAGCGGGCGCGACGCACCGCAGCCAGCATCGCGCGAGGCAGTGCCCGACTGAACCGCGGCCGCGCTCGAACAAGACCGTCAAGCGGCGAAGCACCAATTCAGTGCAACGGTTCATGAAAAATTCATTCAACTCTCAAAGGACCCGGTCGATAAAGCGAACGTCCCCTCGTCTGGTCGTACTTTTGCCATGCCTCAAAGTTCGCAGTTGCAGTCGCATGACCCGAAGATTGCCGATCTGATTGCCGCCGATGCACTGACGGCGGTGTTTCAGCCCATCATCGATTTCGACGGTGGCGCGATTCTCGGCTATGAAGGACTGATCCGCGGCCCCGCGGGTACGGGGATCGAAACACCGGGTGCGCTGTTCGCCCGTGCGGCCCGCGAAGGGCAATCGATCGCGCTCGAACACGCGGCCGCGCGGGCCTGCGTCGCCGCGTTCGCCGATCTGCGTTTCGACGGCAGGCTGTTCCTGAATTTCAGCGCACATGCATTGGTTGCGCTCGGCGACACCTGGGAGCGCACGGCAGACTGGCTGCGCCGCATCGGCGTCCCGCTCGAGCGGATCGTGCTCGAACTGACGGAGCAATGCGCCGTCGACGACGTCGCCCGATTCTCGGCCGTCATCGCGGCGCTGCGTGAGACCGGGGCGCAATTCGCCCTCGACGACTACGGCACCGCGAACGCCAGCATGAACCTGTGGGTGCGCCTGCAACCCGATGTCGTCAAGATCGACCGGTTCTTCATCGACGACATCGCCAACGACCCGCTGAAGTTCGAAGCCGTCCGCGCGATGCAGCATTTCGCGGGCGCGAGCGGCACGCAACTCGTCGCCGAGGGCATCGAGAACGAGGCCGATCTGATTGTGGTACGCGACATGGGCATCGCGCTCGGGCAAGGCTACTTTTTCGGCCGGCCGGGTGCGCAGCCGCATCGCGCCGTCAGCGATGCGGCCATGGCCGCGCTCGGTGCCGATCACATTGCCGTCTTCCCGGGGGCGACGCGCAGCGCACACCCGGGCTCGCCCTCGGGCGGGATGGCCGCGGCCAAAATGCTCGTCGCGGCGCCGGCGCTACCGAAAACGGCGACGAACAACGACGTGCTCGAACTGTTCAACAAGCTGCCGGCGCTGCATGCAGTCGCCGTTGTCGAGAACGGCCAGCCCGTCGCGCTCATCAACCGACGCGCGTTCATGGACCGCTATGCGCTGCCCTATCACCGCGAACTGTTCGGCAAACGGCCGTGTTTGCTGTTCGCGAACGCCTCGCCCGTCATCATCGAAAAGTCAATGACAGTCGAACAGATGGCGAAATTGCTCGCCAGCGACGATCAGCGCTACCTCGCCGACGGCTTCGTGATCACCGACCAGGGGCACTATATTGGCCTCGGCACCGGGGAAAGCCTCGTGCGGGCCGTTACCGAGGTTCGCATCGAGGCCGCACGCTACGCGAACCCGCTCACGTTCCTGCCCGGCAATATCCCGATCAGCTCGCATATCGCACGTCTCGTCGAGCATGGCGTCGAATTTCACGCCTGCTACGTCGATCTGAACCACTTCAAGCCGTTCAACGACCGCTACGGCTACTGGCAGGGCGACGAAGTCCTGAAATTCGCGGCCGCCGTACTGGCCGATATCTGCGACCCGACGCGCGACTTCCTCGGCCACGTGGGCGGCGACGACTTCCTCGTGCTGTTCCAGAGCGAAGATTGGCGCAAGCGCGCGATGAAGGCGATCGACGCGTTCAACCAGGGCGCGCTGCGCTTCTATGCCGACGAAGACCGTACGGCCGGCGGCATTCACGGTGAAGACCGGCGCGGCAATCCGTCGTTCTTCGGCTTCGTCACCATGGCAATCGGCTGTGTCCGCGTGGTGCCCGACGCGTCCGAAGGCGCACGCTACGGCAGCGAGGAAATCGCATCGGTCGCGGCGCTCGCCAAACACCGCGCAAAGCAAGAGACAAGCGGGTTTTACCTCGTCGACGTGGATGAAGCCGCCACGCTCATGCACCTGCACGAAGGGGCAACGGCCGCCGCGGCCGTCGTGTTGGATCCGTCCGAGTCGAGCATGATCGATGGCTTGAACGGCTTGAAGAACAGCTTCTGCGCGGCCTCGAACACCGCCTCGCCGTCCCGTACCTTCGATCCTCCC
>CBJMQH010000164.1:0-10212 GCA_966431825.1 uncultured Trinickia sp. | reverse complement strand
CTATCGAGCTCTCCGAGCAGCTCATTCTTGAGGAAACCCGCATTTGGCTCGATTGGAATGGCGGAGAATCGTCGAATGAAGTAGTAGCAAAAAGCGTGGACGCCTATAGGGAAACGTGGGCGCTCGTGCTCGATCCGCCGTCACTCCCCGCGTTCAAGACCCGCGAAGAGCTCGCTGCGCAATACATAAAAGATCGTAACGTCCAGCCGAAGAAGATCTATCCGGCGGTCGTCGCAACGGAGGTGGCAATCCCCGGGGCGCAGGTTTCGTATGAGGAGTCTCACGATGAGCTCGTCGCGCGCATCGCCAATGATGGTGAAGTCAAGAAATTGTACTTCAAGCAATTTGAGGAATTCATTCAAACAAAGCTCGAAGGGCTATGCAACTTCAAGGCAATCACCGGCGCCCATTCAGCGGGATTCGGTCAGAAAGAACTAGACCAGTTGCCGGAGAAGACCTGGATCATTTCCGAGGCAGAGCGTCGCTCCAAGGGCGTCACCATTGCATTCGTCAATACCACTCAGGGCATTTCAATACTCAATCATGAGGACAATCGCCCGGCGATCGTTCAAATGCCGGGAAACAAATTTGCGCTGCTCAACTCGGACGGCTCGGTCAAACGCCTCGACGGCCCGATGCTCGATGCCGACGGCAATCTATCGAAATCCAAGATCATCACGGCGCTGATCGGCTCGACCAGCCTGAGCGAGGACGAACGAAAAAAGTGGACCGACGCCATACGCACCGACCAGTACGGCGTAAAAACCGAATTGGATCGCCATGGCAACCCAATTAGTTTAAAGCAGCTGATCAAGATAAAGAACGAAAAGTACCTGACAGCCGCGCTCAAGTCCTGGAAGGAAAGCCATTACGCTGCAACAGGCCTCTACGGCCTGGCGCGAGCCGTTGTGCCCTTCTTTCAGGTCATAGAGGACGCTAAAAACGATCCTGGTTTCCAGCTCGAATTCTCGGATATCGCATGGGATGTGCTGGATCTCGGTATTACATTGGGAACGATAGCCCTCTCGGCGGGGGCCGGCGCCGCGGTCACCGCCGGCGCCAAGACGGTATGGTCCACAGCCGGCAGGGGCTTGGCCACCGCCTTCAGGGCCGGAGGGGCGAATGCGTTGAAAGCGTTCAAAGATTCGTTCAAATTGGCGACGTTCGTCAAAACGGCCGGAAAAGAGATGGTCGATTTCGTTGTTCCTGTTTTCAGCGTAGCGGATCTGGGAAAAGCCGGGATCCGAGCGATGGGAACGGGGATCCACGCTGCGAAGCGCGAATTGTCGGACGCTGCTCGCATATTGCTGGCAAAGCGCGCGTCGAGCGCACACCATTTGACGCAGGGGTCCGTCGCAGGAAACCGCGCGATCAGGTTGACGGACACGCGAGAGCTGAAGCGTTACGCCATCCCGTCGCTGCCTGCGGGCCGTGACAACGGGCAGGGACTATGGGTAGCCGGATCGGACGACTATGCGAAGGTGGGTGAGGATCACTATCGAGTGGCGAAGGATCATGCCACGTCAACGAAAGAGCGGCCGATCTGGAAAATCCAGTCGCCCGATGGCATTCGGAACGCTTCCCTTGACGCAGCGCCTGTCCGGGTCGAGTTCAAGGATGGCAAGTGGAAGGTGGTGAACGACCCGCCGAGGCTGTTGGGCGGGGCGCCGCTCTCGCTCTCGTCCAACGAGTTCTGCCGAAACTACAAACAGTTTCTGACCGACAACACAGTCGTGAATACGGCTTTCGGCCATAACCCGCAAGAGGCGCTCCGCGCCACGGCCGTCAATGAGTCCAAGGAGGCCTGGGTGTCGTTCGTGAAGAACGACGTGGGCAGTTACGACTTCAAGGTCTTTCCCCCGCCAGGCCATCCCCTTGCGGGAACGTCCGAGGGCGTATCGATGATACCGGCCTACTGGATACCCGATACCGGTAGCTCCGGGGTGCTACCCGGCTTCGTCGACATCCCGAAAACGAATCCCGAAGTGCCTTTTGTGTTCACGGGCGGCATGAATGGGTGCGCGCTTATCGTAACGCAGGCCCCAGACCCCTCGAAGTTCCGCGTTTGGCATGCCCGGACCTTGGAGCGGTACGACGTGTGGGACAAGATAGGCGTGCCGCGAGAAAAGGCGATGGTTTTCGACGTCGGTCAATATCACCATGAACCCGAAATGGAGAAGGTGATCAACCGCATGAACACCGAGAAGAAACCGGCGATTTGGTCCGCGCTCAACTTTCTCGTCTTCGAGAACAACAAATGGAAGATCGTTTCGACTACGAATGCGATGGGTTCCGAGGGCGGCAAGCGCCTGGTGGAAGCCGCCCGCGTAGGGCACGTGGTCGAAGTACCGGTGACACTCCCCGCATGACCGCGTGTAGAAGCGTTTGCGGCTTCTTCGATAGACGAGGCTTGCCCACCTCCCGCATAGACGGGGCGTGGGCAATCGTCGGGCCGCGTACGCCGCCCGACGATCGTCACGGCCGGCCGCGCCATGTCACTGCTCTGGCGAGTCAGGCCGCCTTCTTCCAACTCGCCGCGAGCACACCCGCGCAGATGAGCAGCGTTCCGCCACTGCGGTTGACGGCGCGCTGCACCGTATGGCTTCGAATCGCGCGCCGCGCTCCAGAAGCGAGCAGCGCATAGCCGAGCGCATTGAGCGTTGCGAGGACAACGAAGGTTGCTTCGAGCACGGCGACTTGCGGCCAGACCGGCGCATGCAGGTCCATGAACTGGGGGACGAACGAGACGAAGAAGATGATGCTTTTCGGGTTCAGCGCCGTGACGGCGTACGCGTGAGCGAATACGCGTCGAGTACGCGTTTCCGAAACATCGGGCGCCTGTTGATCGCCGACCGGTGCCCGCCAGAGCTTGATCCCGAGGTACACGAGATAAGCGGCGCCACACCATTTGACCACGGTGAACCACGCGGCAGACGCCGCGAGCAGGGCGCCGAGGCCGAGCATCGAGCCCGTCATCGACGTGAGGTCGCCGAGCGCCACACCGGCCGTCGTGGCCAGTGCGTAACGGCGCCCGTGGCCGAGGGCGTAGGACACGACAAGCAAAACGGTCGGGCCGGGGATCACGATGACGATGGCCGATGCGATCGCGAACGGCAACCAATGAGCGAAACTCATTTGCGCTTTCTCCTCGAGTAAAGCCCGATTAATCCATGCCGCCCCCGAGAGACGCAAGCGTTTTGCATGCAGCACTTCATCCGCGACTACGAGATTCAGCAGGTGGTCCTGCGGCACGCGGCTGTCATACCTTCGGCTGGCACCGTTCTTTTTCTACAGTCAGCGGATATTTAGCCCTGATCGACGCATCCGCGGGTGCGCGCGCGAGGTGACTTTGTGTGCACTGCGACAAACTGCCTCACGCAGTGAATGAGCGACTTAATTCGTAGTGGGCCAGGACGCGTTAAAACCGCGCAGGCTTACGGGAAGTGCTTGAGCGCGGGCAATGCATGGAACACATCGTACATCCGCGCGCTTTCCGACGACCCGCGCGGCATGGCGACACTATGCGACACGACTGCGACAATCGGTCGCTTTTGCGAACGCACACAAGTTGTGCTTGTAGTTCCTTGTACATGATCTAGGCTGAAAACCGCGGGTTTTTCGTTTCAGTTAAATACATAGCTAACCTAAGTAAATCCCGCATGGAGGCAGGACATGAAGAAGCAGGCAGGAATGCTTTTTATTCTGGTCGGCATGGCCGCAGCGGCGGCGTCGGTTGCGCAGGCACAGACGCTTCTGAAGCCGCAACAAGTCATCCAGTTCAAGGCGAATGCCTATGGGTGCCTCTCGAAGGACAAGCTCGATGCTGCGTATCAGCATGCGCAGGCCGGCGAGAACCAGCAAATGCAGGAGTATTTTGCGGGTTTTCAATGTCTCTCGGCACCTGAGCACTCGGACTTCCGGATCATCAACGTGGTCGGCGACGACGTCGAATTCGTGAACGCGGGCAACTCCGATTCGCACGGTCTCTGGGCGAACCGGCGGTTCATCAAGGAATAGCGGCACGCCAGTGCTGCGCTTGGAGTGCGCACGGGAGGCCGTTGCCTCCCGGTGCGGCTGGTGCGAGAATCGTGCAGCGGCTCGGCATTCGCCGGGCCGTTTTTGGTTTGCGTATCGGGCAGGGTTCGTTATCATCACGCGCCGGCAGCCGTTGCCGGCCGCTGCGCTGTGGTTCGCCCGGCGGACAGCGTGCAAACGAGCTCTTCCTGGTGCCGCATGGCTCTTAAGTCCACGATCTTCAAAGCCGATCTGCAAATCGCCGACATGGATCGGCATTACTACGGCGACCACGCGCTCACGATAGCGCGCCACCCCTCGGAAACCGACGAACGGATGATGGTCCGTCTGGCCGCATTCGCCCTGTTCGCAAGCGAGCGGCTCGAATTCTGCCGGGGCCTCTCGGACACGGACGAGCCAGACCTCTGGCTCAAGGACCTCACCGGGGCCATCGAAACCTGGATCGAAGTCGGGCAACCCGATGAGAAACGGATTGCGAAGGCTTCCTCGCGCGCGGACGAGGTCATCGTGATCGCGTACGGCGGGCGCGCGACCGATGTCTGGTGGCAAGGTGTCCGCAGCAAGGTCGAACGGCTTGCGAACGTCGCCGTCTGGTCCCTTTCCGCGGGCGTGGGCGAGGCGTTGGCCGCGCTCGCCGAGCGCACTATGCGGCTCCAGGTGACGGTGCAAGACGGTGCAGCCTGGATCGGCAGCGAGCGCAGCGAACCCGTTGCCGTCGAATGGACCGTGCTCAAGGCGCCTGCCGAGAAAGGGTGATGCCGGCGGCCGCGGCCGCTCAGAGCGCGGTGACGACTGTCGCCTCGGGCGGCCCCTTGAGTTCGACCATGTTGCCTTCGGGATCGAACAGATAGAGCGATTGCCCGAACCCGTCGGCCCCATAGCGCCGCCCCTGTTCGCCGATGCGCGCCCCGTGTGATGCGAGGTGATCGCGTAACGCCTGTTCGTCGAAACCGTCGACGCGCAAACAAAGGTGATCCATGTTCCTGCCCGTGCCGGGCGGGCCGTTTTCCGGCCGGTCAAGCGCACCGCCTACGGCAACGAGGTCGATCAGCGAGCGGCCGGCGCGCAGTTGCGTCAACCCCAGTTCGCGCTGCACTTTCTCGACGACACATCCGAGCACATCGCAGTAAAACCGGGTCATCGCCGAGACGTCCGTGGCGCGAATGACCACGTGATCGATCTCCCGAATCGTGAGCCTCATCGGATTTTCTCCTTCGATCAGCGCCGGCGAACGCCGCTTCGATTCGCCCGGCAGGAAAGGGGCGAGCTGCTTCGAGTGTAGAGGAGCCGCGTGAAATACAGCGAAGGGGCGCGCAGCCATGCAGCACCCCAAAAAAAAAACCCGCTCGATAGGAGCGGGTGAATCCATATCAGGAGGAGACATGGAGGAGACAAGATCCAATATACACACGTTCATGGTGCGATGCAATATATTTTTCTGGAGCACAATGTGAACTTGGCTGCGAGCCCCGCAGCATAAGGGCTAGAGGCAAATAGAGGTAGGGCTCGGAAACGGTTCCACCGACAGCAGCCCGACTGTTTCGGTCCCCGCGAGGCCGGCGTGCCGCCGAAGCGGAATATAAGCGCAAGATTCGGCGCGCGAGCGCCTGTGGATGCCGATAGAGTGGAATCGACTATCCGACCCAAGCGAGGCAAACCATGCAGACGGCGAAACAAGCAGCGGCGCCAGCACCGAACGAACCCGCCTATCGGACCGACGCGCAGCGCTGGGCCGCCGTCGTCGCCCACGAGCGCGACGCCGACGGTGCGTTTTTCTACGCAGTCTCGACGACGGGCGTGTTTTGCCGGCCGTCCTGCGGCTCACGGTTGCCGCGCCGTGAAAACGTCACGTTCTTCGACACGCCCGAGGCCGCCCGGCAGGCCGGCTTTCGTGATTGCAAGCGCTGCCGGCCCGGCGGCATGCCCCGCGACGAGGCGATCGCCGCACGCGCCTGCGAGGTGCTGGACGCCGACCCGGGCCGACGCCTGACGCTGGGACAGCTCAGCGACGCGGTCCATGTCAGCCCGTTCCACTTGCAACGGGTCTTCAAACGGCTCGTCGGTGTATCGCCGCACCAGTATCAGGCGGCCCGTCGGGGGGCTACGCTGCGCCGCGCCCTCGAAAGCGGCGCCGACGTGACGCGGGCCGCGCTCGACGCCGGCTTCAATTCACCGTCACGGTTATATGGCAGTGCAGCATCGGAGCTGGGCATGGCGCCTTCGACCTACCGAAAAAAGGGGCAGGGCGTGCAAATCCGTTATGCGATCTCGCCTACGGCGCTCGGCATGGTGCTCGTCGCCGCGACCGGGAAAGGCATCTGCAGCATCGCGTTCGGCGACGAGAAGGCGGCGCTGCTCGAGCGCTTCCACCATGCGTTCGCCCACGCGGAATGCGTCGAGGATCGCGCGCAAATGGCGCCTTTCATCGCACAGATCGAGGCCTATCTGAACGGCTCTCGCGACACGTTCGACCTGCCGCTCGACGTGGCCACGACGGCTTTCCGGCAGCGCGTCTGGGATGCATTGCAGCGCATTCCCTATGGGCAGACGCGCAGCTACACGCAAATCGCGGAATCGCTGGGCGTGCCGCGCGCCGTGCGTGCCGTCGCGAGTGCATGCGCCTCGAATCCTGTCGCGCTCGCGATCCCTTGCCACCGCGTGGTGCAGAAGGGCGGCTCGCTGGCAGGCTATCGCTGGGGGCTCGAGCGCAAGGCGGCGCTGCTCGAAGCGGAAGCGCGGCATGGACAAGGCGGCCGCAGTGCCGAGGGCAGTCGCGAGGTGCGAGCACAACCGCAAGCGCCCGATGCAGGGCGTGCAACCGCACCGTTGCAATCGCATCTGGACGATGCCGCGTGAGCGCCGTGGCGCCCGATACGTTCGAGTTGCCGTTCAAGGCGCCCTATGACTGGCCGCGGGTCCTGCGGTTTTTTGCCGGACGGGCGACGCCGGGCGTCGAGAGCGTCGACGCCGGCGCGTACCGCCGGGCAATCGAGTGGGCGGGCGATGCGGGCACGCTGACGGTGCGCCGCCACGCACGCCGGCATCGGCTCGTCGTCACGATCGAGGGCGCGGCGAGCCGTCATGTCGCAGCCATCGCCCCGCATGTCGCCACGATGTTCGACGTGGCCACCGATCCGGCCGCGATCAGGGCGCATCTCGGTGCGGACCCGTGGCTCGCGCCCCTCGTCGATGCGGCGCCCGGGCTACGCGTTCCGGGCGCCTGGTCCGCATTCGAGCTCGTCGTGCGTGCGATCGTCGGGCAGCAGGTCAGCGTAAAAGCGGCGACGACGTTGATCGGCCGTCTCGTCACGCGCGCGGGCGAGCGCATCGAAGACCATCCCCACGAGGGCACAGCCTGGCGCTTCCCGACGCCGCTCGCGCTGGCGGAAGCCAACCTCGAGAAGATCGGTATGCCGGGTAAGCGGGTGGCCGCCCTCCAAGGCGTGGCGCGCGCCGTCGCATCGGGCGATGTACCGATCGAGCGGGCCGGCAGCATGGGCAGCACGCCGACCGATCTCGCGCCGTTGCGCGCAGCGTTGCTGGCCTTGCCGGGCATCGGGCCATGGACCGTCGAATACATCGCCATGCGATCATGGCGCGACACCGACGCGTGGCCGGGCACCGATCTCGTCCTGATGCAGGCAATCGCTGGCCGCGATCCGGCGCTCGCCCGTCCGGCCGCGCAGCGCATGCGTACCGAGGCGTGGCGCCCATGGCGCGCGTATGCCGCGTTACACCTCTGGAACGAGGTGGCCGATCGGGCTGCCGGCGCGCGCGGCGGCTGAAGCGCAGGCGCGCGTCGACGCGCGTTCGCGCCGGCGCACGCCCACGTTGGACGGTTGCGAAACGACGGCGAAATTGCGGCATGGAGCAGGCTCGGAGTGCGATAAAACCAAGCCCCACGCGGCCTCAAGCGCAGTTCATTGCGCGGTGTTAAAGTGCCCGCTACTCAAAAACAATTGGCCTTGCGGCACCGCGACGTGCGGCGCCCGGCCGGCATCCATGTCCGATCATTCGCTCGCCCCTTCGTCAGATTCGTTCGCACGGCAGCTGTCCTTGCTGAGCGAGCCCGCCGCACGCGGCGCGCTCGCGCTGGGCCTGCGTGGCATCGAAAAGGAAAGTCTGCGCGTGTTGCGCGACGGCTCGCTCGCACAAACGCCGCACCCGCGCGCACTCGGCGCTGCGCTCACGCATCCTTCGTTGACGACCGACTATTCCGAAGCGTTGCTGGAGCTCATTACGCCGGCAGTGCAGGACTCGGCTCAAACGATCGAAGCACTCGATTCGTTGCATCGCTTCGTCTATTCGCAACTCGGCGACGAATTGCTATGGACGCACTCGATGCCGGGTGTCCTGCCCGCCGACGACGACATCCCGATCGCGGAATACGGCGTGTCGAACATCGGCCGGCTCAAGCACGTCTACCGGCAGGGCCTCGCGTTGCGGTACGGCCGTACGATGCAATGCATTGCCGGTATCCACTACAACTATTCGCTCGCTGACGACGTCTGGCGTTTGCTGCACGCGGCGCAGCCGTCGCCGGCCACGGCCGTCGACTACCAGTCGGCGCGGTATTTCGCGTTGATCCGCAACTTCCGCCGCACGAGCTGGCTGCTGATGTATCTGTTCGGCGCGTCGCCGGCGCTCGATCGGCGCTTCCTGCGTGGCCGTGCGCACACGCTCGAAACGTTCGATGCCGATACCCTCTATCGCCCGTATGCAACGAGCCTTCGGATGAGCGATCTGGGCTACTCGAACACCACGGCGCAGGCCAAGCTCGAGCTCGACTACGACACGCTGCCCGGCTATCTCGACGCGTTGTCGCGCGCCGTCAGCGAACCGTATCCGCCGTACGAGGCAATCGGTACGCATCGCAACGGCGAGTGGGTGCAGATCAATACGAACGTGCTGCAGATCGAAAACGAGTTTTATTCGACGATCCGGCCCAAGCGCGTGACCCAGCCGGGGGAGCGGCCGCTTCATGCGCTCGCTTCCCGCGGTGTGCAGTACATCGAGGTGCGTTGCCTCGATATCGATCCGTTCGAACCGTGCGGCATCACGACCGAGACGGCCCGCTTTCTCGATGCCTACTTGCTCGTCTGCGCACTCGAACCGAGTGCGCCGCTCCCGAGCGCCGCTTATGCGGAGTCCAATCGCAACTTCGGCCGGGTGACGATCGAAGGGCGCAAGCCGGGGCTCACGCTGACGCGCGAGGGCCGCGAAATCGCGTTGCAGGACTGGGCCGCCGAATGGATGGAGAAAATCGACAAGGCGGCAGCCGTCCTCGACGCGGTTGCGGGCAGCGACGAACATCGCCGTGCCGTGGCCGCACAGCGTGTGAAGCTTGCCGATCCGGACACGACGCCGTCGGCCCGTGTCCTGCAGGCGATGCGCGACCGGGGCGAAAGCTTTTTTGCGTTCGGTCTCGCGCAGAGCCGGGCACACGCCGAGCATTTCCGCGCCCGGCCGCTGGATGACGCGTCGCTGCATGCGGCGCAGGCCTTGGCCGCGCGCTCGCTCGAAGAACAAGCCGAGCAGGAACGAAAGGACGCAGGCAGTTCGTTCGACGCGTTCGTTGCGGACTACCGGGGTTACACGCTCGATCGTTTCAGCGTATAGAGCCGAGACGGAACACGGCGCAAGACGGCAGGAGGGTTACCGATGAAAACAACAGGCTGGGTACTCGGGACGATGCTGCTGGCGGGCTGCGCGCTGCAGTGCCCGATCAATCCTCCGATCATGCAGATCGCAACAGAACCGCTCATCTGCCGGGCCGATACCTGCGGGCCGTGGTGGTCACGCGCGCGCGAGTGGGTGGCGTCGCATGGCGACTACCCGATCAAGACCTCGGACGATACGTTGATCCAAACGACGGGCCCCGACGGCGGCAGTCCGAAGCTCGCCTATCAGATCACGAAGGCCGAGAACGGGGACGGTACGGCGACGATCGGCTTCGCCGCCCATTGCGATAGCGCCCTCGGCAACGGCTGCAAGCCGGACCCGTGGGTGGCGGCAGCGGATTTCAAGACATTCGTAAAGAGCGGCGTCGACTCGGGGCTCGTGAAACCACGCACGAAGCAATAAAGCGGGCAACCAGCACGGGCACCGATAGCCCGGGCAGCGGGCACCGGGACACCGGCGATATTCAGCGGCAACCCGCCCGTGCGCGGCGGTCTT
>CBJMQH010000163.1:0-10262 GCA_966431825.1 uncultured Trinickia sp. | reverse complement strand
CTGCTCGTAATGCAGCAGGCCCAGGCCACCTACGACGAGGAGACGCTGGACGTTCCGGTTCTGCACGCCTATGCACCGAAGGTTGTGTTCCAGGTGTTCCATGAAGGCCGGCTCGGAATGCACTCGGCCAATGCATCCCCGCAACCGATGGTGCCGCTGGAGCGAAACCGCGCACCGGGATTTTGGACCTTGCGGATCGAGGACCACGCGTGGCGCGTCTTTGCCACGCCGGGTGCAACGCCCGATGTACAAGTGTACGTGGGCGAGCGGATCGATTCTCGCACGTCGATTCTGGCGGCCGTCATGCGCAGCGCCCTCTGGCCGATGATCGGGGCGCTGCCGCTGCTCGCGCTCGTGACCTGGTGGGCCGTGCGACGCGGCGCAGCACCGCTGCGCGAGCTGGGACGATTGCTGGCTCGACGCGATCCGCGAGCCTTGGATCCTGTCCGGATGATCCGTGCGCCGCAGGAAATGGAGCCGATGCTCGACGCGCTGAACCGTCTGTTCGACCGCATCCGGGCCGTACTCGATGCAGAACGGCGGTTCACCGCGGATGCCGCCCACGAACTACGCACGCCGGTGGCGGCCATCAAAGCGCAGGCGCAGGTGGCCATGGCGGAAGACAGTGCCGGTCTTCGCGAACACGCACTCTGCGGCGTGCTGGAAGGCTGCGACCGCGCAGCGCATCTCGTCGATCAGCTCTTGCTGCTATCGCGGCTGGAGGCCCGGCCTCTCGTCGACAAATGCATTGCAGTCGATCTTGGCTCCGTAGCGAAGCGGGTTGTGGCCGACCTTGCCCCGCAATCGATCGCCAAGGCGCATGAGCTCGAGCTCATGGCGCCGGAACGCTGCGTCGTATCGGGCAACGACGTGCTGCTTGGATCGCTCATGCGCAATCTGATCGACAACGCGGTCCGCTATGCCCCGGCTCGGGCCCGGATCGTGGTGTCGGTCCGCCAATGCGACGGGCGCGCGACCTTGATCGTGGAAGACAGTGGACCGGGCCTGGCGGAAGACGACGTGCGGCGGCTCGGTGAGCGATTCTTCCGCGCGCAGGAAAGCGGACAGAGCGGAAGTGGGCTCGGTTGGTCGATCGTCCAACGGATCGCCAGCGCGCACGGCGCTGAAATCGACGTCGACAGGTCGCCAGCACTGGGCGGTTTGCGCGTAACCGTGTCCTTTTTCGGGAAAGATCGCGAGAGCGCCGATAGCGCAACGGACCCCTGACGCCGCTAGTTCGCTTGCTCGAAGCGCGCCTGCGCAGCGACCTGCTTTCGCGGGTCCACATGCGTCATGACGTTGAGTACGCGATGGCGCGCCAGTACGTGCTCGCGCGCGGCCACCGCGATATCGTGCCCGGCTTCGACGGACTTCGAGGCGTCGACCTCGATGTGAACGTCGACGAGGATCATGTCTCCCATCTTGCGCGTACGCAGATCGTGAACACCGATAACGCCGGGCGTATCGAGCAGCGTCAGCCGGATAGCGTCGACCTCGCTACCGTCCGCCGCGCGGTCCATCAGGTCGTGAAGCGCGTCAGAGCCGAATTGCCAGCCCATCTTGAGCACGAGCAGGCCGACGATCAACGCCGCGATCGGATCGAGTATCGGATAACCCGCCAGGTTGCCGACGATACCGACGCCAACGACCAGCGACGAGGCGGCGTCCGAGCGTGCATGCCATGCATTGGCCACGAGCATGCTGGACTTCACGCGCTTGGCCACCGCCAGCATGTAACGGAACAGCAGCTCCTTCGAAACCAGTGCGACGATGGCCACCCACAGCGCCACGATCTGCACGCGCTGCACGGTTTCCGGCGCCTCGAGTTTGCGCACGGCGGACCAGAGCATCGCCGCACCCACCAATGCGAGGATCGCGCCGAGCGCCAGCGACGCGCCGGTCTCGAAGCGTTGATGGCCGTAGGGATGCGCCTCGTCTGCGCCTTTTCTGCTGTGGTGGCCGGCAAACAGCACGACGAAGTCGGAAACGAGATCGGACAGCGAGTGGATACCGTCCGCCACGAGCCCCTGCGAGCCCGACACGATGCCGGCCAGCACTTGGCCGAACGTCAGGGCCAGATTCACGCCGACGCTGACCCAGGTGCTGCGCGATGCTGCCGCCGCGCGCTCGGCGGGAGAATGCGCCGTGTTCTCGGTGTCGTCGAAGAATGGCTCGGTCTTCATGAGGTAGGCGATTCGGTGAAAACAGGTCGCAAAGGGATGGGGCGCCGGGCGCAACCGCACTCAGCGCATCGCGCTTTCAACGCCGGATGGTGGCGTCGTGCTTCGCCCGTGCCGGCGTTTTCGACGGCCGCCGCCATACCAGCTTCCGTTCTTCGACGAGCATCTTCCAATCGAGTTTCATCAGAACGTACAAGAGCCCGAGCAAGACGAGCTGTATGAAGACGAAGTAGCCGCTGAGGTAGCGTCCTTCGAACTGCCCTTCCGTATCGACATGCGCAAAAGCGAAACGGCCCAGATGGGTCCAAACCGCGTAGCTCACTGTCCGGCCGACGAAAAAGGCGGTGCCGATCACCGCGAGCGGCAATCCTGAAAGCCCGTATGCGATGAATAGATAGTTCGACGGAAAGGGGCTGAACGAATACAGGAAGAATGCACCGACGGTCAACGTCCTGTGCTTCTGAAGCCATGCTCTGGCAACGTCGATGTTCTCCCGGTCTGCGTCGCGCATCAGGCGTCCGCGGACCAACGTTCGTGCGCAGGCGGCCAGGATCAGCCGACCAAGCGTTGCCGCGGCAGCAGCCACCAGGGCGAAGGCAAGCGGGTTGCCGTGCGGGACGTTGAAACCCACCCACGACATGGCCATCCACGTGGGCGGCGCAAACGCAGGCATCAGGTTGATGAGCAGCACGACGACGAAGAGGATCGCCAGCGTCGTCACGATCATGCCCCCTGCCGAAATGCGTTCAGCAGTCATTGTGTTGTTTCGCGCCGCCGACGCGCTTGACGCAGGTCAAGCGGGTGATCGGGCGGGGCGCAGGGGCCAAGCGGCACAACGGTCTGACCAAGATCAACAGTTGCGGCGCCAGCGGGGTTACCGTATTGCAAGCACGATGGGACGCTGCCCATCGGTCGCTGCTCGCAGTCCCGGGCCATGCGAGCGGCACACTGCCCTTTTGGTCTGTCGGGTGCATCGTGGAAACGGTCTATTCGATCCAAGCCGTCAGCAAGGAATATCCGCTTGGGAGCGTGACCGTTCGCGCACTCGATAACGTCGATCTTGCACTCGAAGCGAGCGAAATCATCGTACTGTTGGGCGCATCGGGCAGCGGCAAGTCGACATTGCTCAATCTGATGGGAGGCGTGGACATCCCGACGAGCGGCGTCATCCGTTACCGCGATCACCTGTTGTCTTCGACGAACGAGCGCGAGCTGACACGGTTCAGGCGAGAACATGTCGGCTTCGTTTTTCAGTTCTACAACCTCATTCCGAGTCTCACGGCGTATGAGAACGTCGAACTCGTGACCGACATCGCCGCGCAACCGCTCGCCCCCGACGAAGCACTCGCCATGGTCGGCATCGGCGCGTTGCATCGACACTTTCCAGCCCAGATGTCCGGCGGCGAGCAGCAGCGAGTGGCGATCGCACGAGCAATCGCAAAACGCCCCGACGTCTTGCTGTGCGACGAGCCGACCGGCGCGCTCGATTTTCGAACCGGCCGGTTGGTCCTCGAGGTGCTTCAACGCGTGAATCGGGAATTCGGCACGCTCATCGTTGTGGTCACGCATAACGCCGTCATCGGCGAGATGGCGGACCGGGTGCTGCGCATGAGCAGCGGAGCCATCGTCGACACGCACTGCAACACAGTGCGTCGCGATGCGAGCGAGCTGACATGGTGAGCGTGCTGACCCGGCTGCTATGGCGGGACATCTGGCGCACCCGCTCGCAGGTGGCAGCGGCCGTGCTCGTCGTAGGCTGCGGCGTCGCGACGCTCGTGGCAATGCGCAATACCTCGCTGGCGCTCTCGAGCGCGCAACAGGCCTATTACGCGTCATACCGGTTCGCGGACTTGTTCGTGCATCTGAAGCGCGCTCCCATTCCGACCGTCGCGCGCGTCCGCGCGTTGCCCGGCGTGGCCCACGTCGACGCACGCGTCGTGTCGGATGTGACGCTCGACGTCCCGGGGCTCACGGAACCCGCAACAGGACACGTCGTATCGATCCCGGAACGGGGTTGGCCGACCCTGAACCTGCTTCATCTACAAAGCGGCCGTTACGTTGCGCCCGGCCGCGACGACGAAGTCATGATTGGCGCTTCGTTCGCCGAGGCGAATGGGCTCAAGCCCGGCGACAGGCTCGGCGCGGTCCTGAATGGCCGCTGGAAGACCTTGAAGGTCGTCGGCGTCGCGATCTCGCCCGAGTTCATTTACGAGGCCGGCGCTGGATCGATCTTTCCGGACTACCGCCACTATGGCGTGTTGTGGATGGGCGAAGACGCACTGTCGGCGGCATTGAACATGGACAGTGCGTTCAACGACCTCGCCCTCACCGTCGATGGCCGTGTGCCGGTATCGGAAATCGTAGCGGCGGTCGACCGGTTGCTTGCGCCCTATGGCGGACTCGGCACCCTCACACGCGACGAGCAGGTATCGCACCGTTTCGTTTCGGACGAGATCGCGCAGAACCGGATTACCGCGACGTATGTGCCCGCCATTTTCTTCTGCGTGGCCATGTTCCTCATGCAGAACGTGCTGAGCCGGCTCATCGAAATGCGACGCATGCAAGTGGGCTTGATGAAGGCGTTCGGGTACGGCGACGCAAGGATCGGCTTGCACTACCTCGAACTCGCCTGTGTGATTGCGGCAGCAGGTGCGGTGCTGGGCATCGCCGGCGGATCGCTGCTCGGCGAGTATCTGACGAGCATGTACGCGCACTACTACCGATTCGCGCACCTGGAATACCGCACGCAGCTGGCTGTCGTCCTGGGGGCGTTCGTTGCCAGCTTCGGGACCGCCGTCGCCGGTGCACTCGGCAGCGTCAGGAAAGCCATGAGACTGATGCCGGTCGAGGCACTGCATCCCGCGTCGCCACCGATCTTCTCGGCGGGCTGGGCGGAACGCATAGGCCTGTACCGGCGTCTGAGCGTTGCCTGGCGCATGATTGCGCGCAACCTCGCTCGCCAGCCGGCCAAGGCGGCATTTGCCTGCCTCGGCCTTGCATCGGCGAGCGCGATTCTCGTGGTCGGCGGCTATTTCTTCGATGCCATCGACGAACTGTTCGACTTGCAGTTTCAACGGATCGAACGACAGGATGTCACGCTGACGTTCACACAGCCCCTGTCCCACCGGGCCGTCCACGCGCTCGCGCACTTGCCGGGGGTGCTGGCCGTCGAGCCGTTTCGCAGCGTCCCTGTCCGCTTGTCGTCCGGCTATCGATCGCAGCGCGTTTCGCTCGATGGCGTCGGGCAGCAAGCCTCGCTTCGCAGGCTCGTCGACGAGCGCAGCCAGCCGTTCGCTGTTCCGCCTCAAGGCTTGCTGCTGACAAACCGGCTGGCGACCCTGCTCGGCGTTCGCCCCGGCGACCGGGTCACCGTCGAGGTCCTTGAAGGCAAGCGCCAAGTGCGGCGGGTGACGGTCGCGCAAACCGTCGGCGAACGCGTCGGCATCGGTGCCTACATGGACGAACGGGCGCTGACCCGCTTGCTAGGGGAAGGCGGCAACTGGTCCGGTGCGCGGCTTGCGGTCGATTCGAGCGCCATCGGCAGACTTTATGCAACCCTCAAGCGTACGCCGGCCGTGAGTGCGGTTGCGGTGCGTCGCGCCGTCATCGACAGCTTCCGCAAGATCATGGACGAGAGCGTGCGGCTGTCGACCTCGATCAATTTTGCCTTTGCGTGCGTCATCGCGTTCGGTGTGGCGTTCAACGGCATGCGCATCGCCTATTCGGAACGCGCGCAGCAACTGGCGTCGCTTCGCGTACTGGGCTTCACCCGCATCGAAGTGGCTTGGATACTGCTTGGCGAGCAGTGGGTGCTTGCAGCGCTCTCGTTCCCGATCGGACTCGCGCTCGGCTACGGCGTGTGCGCATGGCTCAGCGAAAGGCTCGCAACGGATCTGTACCGCCTTCCGCTCGTCATCCGCACAGCGACGCTCGCCGATGCCGTCCTGGTCACGTCGTTCTCGGTCGCCTGCTCGGGGCTCGTCGTCGCGTTGAAAATACGGCGATTCGATATCGTCGATGTCCTCAAGTCGAGGGAATCGTGACACGTGGTTTGTCGCGCAAAGCACTCGTGTCGACCGCGTTGGCGGTGCTGGCCGGGCTCGCGTTGGCTTATGCGCTTTGGCCGCGGCCGACAGCGGTCGATACGGCGTCGGTCTCGCGCGGGCCGATGCAGGTGACGATCGACGAAGACGGCGAAGTGCGCGCGCACGACCGCTATGCAATCACGGCGCCGATCGCCGGCCGCTTGCTACGTGTGCGACTGCGAGAAGGCGAGCACGTACGGGCGCACGCAATCGTCGCCACGCTCGTTCCTGTTCCGATGACGCCGGGCGAACAAGCGGGGCAGATCGCGCGCGTCGAGGCGGCGGAAGCGACGTACCGCGAAGCGCAAGCGCGGGTCGCCCACGCGCACGCCGATCTTGAGCAGGCCCGGCGAGACTTCAAGAGAAGCGAGATTCTGGCCGGCGCCGGCGCGATGGCAAAGCAGGAAATGGAGCAACGCCGCACGGCGGTCAGTTCCGCGACGAGCGATCTCGTGGCCGCCGTCGCACGCGAAACATCGTCCGCGGCCGACGTGCGAGCAGCCAGGGCCAACCTCAAGGCACTTGAGACCGGTCAGCCCGTCGATGTCCGTTCCCCCGTCGACGCTGTCGTGCTGCGTGTGGAGGAACCGAACGAACGTGTGGTCGCTGCAGGCACGCCGGTCATGCTGCTCGCCGATCCGTCGCGCTACGAGGTGCGCATCGACGTGCTGTCGACCGACGCCGTGAAGATCAGTCCCGGGATGACCGTGTCGGTCGAAGATTGGGGCGGCAGCTCGCCGATGCAGGCGACGGTGCGGGTCGTCGAGCCTGGTGCATTTACGAAGGTCTCCGCCCTTGGCGTAGAAGAGCAGCGCGTCTACGTGATTGCCGATCTGATTGGCGCCCCGGGGCGATTGAACGACGGATACCGTGTCCAGGGACGGATTGTGATCTGGGAGCGACCGGATGCGCTGAGGCTGCCGATCGGCGCGCTGTTCAGGTGTGCTGAGGATTGGTGCGCATTCACCGTCGAGCAGGGTCGAGCGAAACGGCATGTCGTTCGTGTCGGCCAACGGAACGAAGATACCGCGCAAGTGCTTGACGGCTTGAGCGAGCGCGATGTCGTGATCGTGTATCCGCCCACCGTTCTCATCGACGGGGCGCGAGTCCTGTCGCGGTAGCACCATCGATGCACACCATGCTCACACCACCCCACCGAACCCTCGCCGACGCCATGCAACGCCTGTTGCGCTCCATCGACCTTGCCCTGCTGCTCGTTGCGGCGCTTGGCCTCATTGCCGGGCTCGCGTTTGCCGCACTAGGGAACACCACGTTCGCCCACGCATCGTGGGCGGCGGGCGCGGTGCCGGTTGCGGTTGCGCTAGCCGCATCGATCGTGCAGGCACTGCGACGACACGAGGCCGGCGTCGATGTGCTCGCGCTGCTCGCCATCGGTTTCGCGCTGGCGCTCGGCGAATATCTCACGGCGGAAGTGATCGCGCTGATGCTGGCGAGCGGACGTGCACTGGAGGCCTTTGCCCAGCAGCGGGCACGGCGCGAAATGACGGCGCTTCTTGCACGCGCACCGCGCTTCGCCAATCGCTTCGATGAGGGCGGATGGTGCAAAGTGGCGCTGGACGCCGTGCGCCCGGGCGACCGTCTTCTCGTGCGCAGCGGCGAGTTCGTGCCCGTCGATGGCACGCTCGGCGGCCACGCGCAACTCGACGAATCGGCGCTCACGGGCGAGTCGCGCATTCAGGCGCGCGCCCCTGGCGAGGCGGCGCGCAGCGGTGTGGTCAACGCCGGATCGGCGTTCGAGATGGTGGCAGCCGCTACGGCGCACGACAGCACGTTCGCCGGCATCGTTCGCATGGTGCAGTCGGCACAGCGGGAACGTAGTCCCGCGGCTCGGCTGGCCGATCGCTACGCACTACTGTTCATTCCCGCGGCGCTGCTTTTTGCCGCCGGCAGCTGGGGCGTAACGGGCGACATCATGCGTGCGCTTGCGGTGCTCGTTGTGGCAACGCCGTGTCCGCTCATTCTGGCGGTGCCCGTTGCGATCGTCTCGGGCATGTCACGCTGCGCCAAGCGCGGCGTACTGATCAAGGGTGGCGGCGCACTCGAGCGGCTCGCCCAGGCGAGCATCCTCTTTTTCGACAAGACGGGCACGCTCACGGGTGGGCATGCCCGTCTCGTCGCAGTCGAAAGCGGTGCGGGTACGGCCCCTGACGAGGTGCTGCGATTGGCTGCATCGCTTGCACAAGCGTCCGCCCATGTGATCTCGGAAGCAGTGACGACCGCGGCGCGTGAACGCAACCTCGCGCTTGCCCTGCCCTCACAGGTCGTCGAACAGCCGGGCGCGGGATTGACGGGTGAGGTGGAGGGCCGCGCGGTAACGATCGGCGCCTTCGATTACGTATCGCGGGTCGCTGCGCCCGCTCCGTGGAGCGCAACGTTCGTACAGCGCGTGGCGCATGAGGGCGCTTCGGCAGTCTTTGTCGGCTTGGACGGTTCGATGATCGGCGCGCTCCGGATGGCCGATCGAGTCCGCCTGGAGACGCCGCGTGCGCTCCGGCTTCTGAGGCAGGAAGGCATTCGGCGGCTCGTCATGTTGACCGGCGACAGAAGCGACGTGGCCGAGACGATCGGTGCGATGCTTGGCGTCACCGAGGTGCGTTCGGAGCAAGCGCCGGCGGACAAGCTCGCTGCCATTCAGCGCGCAAGACGGGACGGGACCGTCGTCATGGTCGGCGATGGGATCAACGATGCGCCGGCGCTTGCGGCGGCCGATGTCGGCGTGGCGATGGGGGCGCGCGGTGCCGCTGCGTCATCGGAGGCTGCCGATATTGTGCTGCTGGTGGACCGTCTGGACCGGCTCGTCGAGGCGTTGCGCGTCGCACGCCGTACGCGGCGCATTGCCGTGCAAAGCGTGGCGGCCGGGATGGCACTTTCGTTCGCCGCCATGGCGGTGGCTGCTTTCGGCTACCTGCCGCCGTTGTTCGGCGCGATGTTGCAGGAGCTGATCGACGTGGCCGTGATCGGCAATGCGCTACGCGCGCTGCGGGTACGTTCGGGCACGCGTGTCGGCAGTCTCGCGCACGACGACGCGGACCGGCTGAAGGCTGCGCATGTTGAACTGGGCCCTGTACTGGAGCAGGTCCGCAAACTGGCCGACGACCTGCCGCGGTTGCCGAGAACGACGATAGCGGGAGCACTCGCCGGCGTGAACGAAGCGCTTGCGCGGCAGCTCGTCCCGCACGAGCAACACGACGACACGGAGATCTATCCGGACCTTGCGCGGCTGCTCGGCGGCGATGATCCGATGGCGGCGATGAGCGGTATGCACCACGAAATTTTTCGCATCGTCCGTTTGTTGAGGCAGACGGCGGCGGATCTGCCGATCGGAGGGCCGGACGCTGCGGGCGTGCAGGAGCTGCAGCGTCTGCTTTATGGCTTGGATGCGATCGTGCGCTTGCACTGCGCGCAGGAGGACGAACTGTTTCACGCGCTTGGGGAGGCAGCGTAGGCCCCCTTCGCACGCACTGCCGGGAGCGGTGCACGCCAACCCGTTGCGACGCCGTTCGTTGCGACGACGACGAATGCCGAGAAAGCGCGGTCCGTTACACGCAGATAACCGCCCCATCCCTGTCCGATGTGAGCACAGATGAAATCGAGCGCCGCGTCGCGCCGCATGTCGCCACCGAGCTTGCGGTGAACGTGCACGAGCAACTGCGGTGCGTCGAACCACCTGTCGAGCACCTCGCTTATCACCTCGCGCCGAGCACCATTGGGGTCACCGGCATTGATCCAGTCTTGGCTTACCGCGTCGACGACCGGAAAATGTTCTAGCATCAGGCGGTGCACCCGTCGAGGGTTCATTGGCATCCTTTCGACATTTCATTGTTTCGACGCGTCTCGACCGTCGCCAGGCAACGACTACATGAGGCCACGTACGTGGCGCGATTTCCACTCGGCCTGCACGTCGTTCACAGCGACTTGGCAGCGATGCAAATACTCCGCCATTGCCGCGAACCTACGGCGCGATGCACGCTCGAAG
>CBJMQH010000162.1:0-10282 GCA_966431825.1 uncultured Trinickia sp. | reverse complement strand
ACGCCGCCCGAAATCACCAGTACGTTCGGTGCGGCCGTGCCGGCTGCCGTGATCTGGCCGATGATCAGTGCGCGCTGATTGGCCTGTGCGGTGTTCGCCTGCGAGTTGTCGAGCTCGAAGAACGAACCCGGCAGGCGCAGACCGGCCGGCGTGACTTTGAACGGAATCGTACTCATGCGTGGTTACCTTCCTTTGCGGCTTCGGCTTGCGTCGTCGGCACGAGCACGACATCGCCGTCATTGAGAAGCTTGGTCCAGAGAATGTCGCCGTCGGGCACATCGATGCCGTCCGCGGGCAGCAACTGCTTGTCCGCCGGGTTCCTGACGCTAAGGCCCGGCGCGGGTTTGATGCGCATACGTAACTCCTAGGGAGTGGAGGTTGAAAAACTGATCGAGAAGCCGGGTTCGGCGGTTCCCGCTGGTTGCTGCATCCCGGCATCGAAGCCTTGCAGAGCCGTGCTCGGAATCGGATAGAAGTCGGCCGGTCCTTGCATGAACTCGACGCAGAAATGCATCGTCAATTGCGCCGTGGGCAGCGTGCCGGCCGAACTCGTCGTGAACTGCGAATCGACCGACAGAAACTGCTGCACGCGCTGTGCGCCGCTCGCATCGGCCCATACGGCGGGGTTGTTGATCAGCGCCGTTTCGATCTGCGCCTTGATCTTTTCGGCCGCCGCCAGGGCCACGCCAAGCCCGGCCGTTCCCGTCTGCGTGGGCGACTGAGTGGCCACGATGATTTCGATCGTCGTCGTGACGGTGAAGAGCGGCGCATACCGGCCCGTCGACACCTTGCGCTCGCACGGCGCGCTCACGATCACGATCGGGTAGCTGCTCGGCGTACTCGGCCAGTCATACGGCGAGTAGACGGCCGAGCCGGCGTCGGTTGCACCTGTCAGCGCCGTCACGACGGCTGTTCGAATGTCTGCCGAAGTCGTCATGGGTTTACATTTCCGGTAGGACTACGAATTGATTGATCGATGGCCTTCATACCATCGGGATGGAATCGCCGTGCCTCGGCGCATACGCCAAGGCGGCCGATCCAATTCCCAAATGCAAAGCGCCCGCCGTCTTTCGACGTGCGGGCGCTCTCATCTACTTCATCGCTTCCATCTGTTAACGCAAAAAGCCCACCGTCTTTCGAGAGAGTGGGCTTTTTGCGGGAACACTGTTGTCCGAGCCGTCAATGTAACGCTATCGCGATCGGCTCGGCAAGGTACCGATCCAACCTTCGAGCGATGCCGAAAAACCGACGGCTCCCATAAATAGACAAAGCCCGCTGTCTTACGACGAGCGGGCTTTGACTGGTTGCCGCGACCGTTGCAACGGCTGCGGCATGAGACGTACTTTATCGAAGCGCGCCGGTACGGGCAAGGTACCCAAGTGACAGCGACGATATGATGACCTGCCGCCGGTGCGCCGAACTCATGCCGCGCAGAAATGCGGCACGCGACTCATGAGTCCTCGCGCAGCGAACATCGGCAGGAGCCGAACTTTGGCTGCTTGATACGCGGCATGCTGATCGCCCGCGCGAGCGCTGTGCCACACGCTACGGCCGCATGCCTTGTTGCGCATACTCACCGAAATGGCGGCCCGCGCTTCGAGCGGCAAGGCATCGACGCAGCACTGCACTTGCTCGGACTGTCGATCGTCGAGTGCCGCGTAGGCGTCCTCATCCTCGGCTTCATCGCTTTCCGTGCAGACATAGCCACGGCACGACGCGTCTTCGCCAGGATAGTAGTGCGAAAGGATTTCAGCATGCGACTGCCGGACTTGCCATTGATACCAGATCGCCAGCAGTGCTTCGATTTCTTCGCTCTGATCCCGTGTCATCATGCCCTTCCCCCGTTGCTGTTTGCCTCTTGCCCGGCGCCGTGGCCGAAGGCCCCGCGCCCCATCAGAACCATGTCGTAGACGATGCGCTCGAGCGCGTCGCGGCGGATCCTTCCCGGTGCCACCATGTGCGCTTGCGCCTGCGCCCGCGGCCGCGGCATACAGGCGGTCGACGGCGGAAACGGCTTACCCGTCAGCCTGAACGCCGCCCCGTAGCCGCCGTCCTGCTGAACGTAGCCGTTGCGCTCCAGCTGCCCGAGCGTCTTCTTTACTGTCACGTAGAGGCTTCCGAGCCCTTCCGCGATCTGCCGCCGCGTCGAGCCGGGATGGGCCTGCAAAAACTCGCAAATGCGGCGTGAGCCATACTGCATGCGGTCATCGACCATCGTCAGCACACCTCCTTGACCGGCAGGCCCAGCAACTGCTGGCGGCTCTGCGTAGCGGGACTCCTACGTGAGGCGCGCACGGTAATGAGGCCGAGGTCGAGCAGTTCGCGCACCCGACCGCAAACGCTCGACAGCTTGAGCGCGGTCAGCGCGGCGATGTCCTCCCGCGTGTGGAGCGCGTTCGCATCGGTGAAGCACCGCATCACGAGTTCCTGCGTGTGGCAAAGCCGTGCGGCACTCATCGCGCGGCGGGCATCGTATTGTGTTTTCGTCATGCGTCGCGCGAAAGCGCCGCCATGAGCTTGTTGTGATTGCAAGTTGGCCTCAGGGAATGTCGACGCGACGTGGCGAGACACGCCGCAATCGGGTTGGTCCGCCGGTCTTCGCTTGTTTGGCGACCGGTTCTGTTCGTGGCTTACGCCGTTCTAATAAGGAATCCTAATTTATATCCGGTACCGTGTGCCGATAGACGGCGCCGCCGCCTCTCTCAGGTTCGGGCGACCGGCCCCTCGGATCTGACGCCGTACGCCCCCGTTCGAGCCGCGGGTGACTCTCTCCCGCTCAGGTACGGGGCGGTTTTGCTTGCTTCATGCGTTAGATCCAGGTAAGGTTGCGTCCGTGTCGATATTTAAGCGCACTTACCTTCAAAAATCAACTGTACTTAAGTACTCGTTTGTTAAGCCTGCTTAAATGAAGATGTTCGTGGACAGACTGACGGCGGCGGTGGCCGATTACGAGCATGCCAACGGCCGCAAGCTGCTGAAGAAGGAATTGGCGGAGGCGGCCGGCGTGTCGTCGGCCGCCGTCAGTCTTTGGTACAAGGGGGCGACGCAAAGCCTGAAGGCCGATCCGGTCCTGCGTCTCGCCAGTTTCCTGGGCGTGCGGGCCGAGTGGCTCAGCGAGGGCCGCGGCCCGATGAAGGACGACGAGCTTGCCGATTTCTTCGGCGAGCCGACACCGTATCAGAAGAAATACGAGCGGGCATCGAAGGCCGTGCAGGCTGCCGCCGATGCGTTGCTCGATCTGCCGGCTGACAAACAACGTGAAGCAGTCAACTACATCGAATACCTGGCCAACAAGCATTGAGCCGCATCTGACGCCGCTGTTCCCGCCTGGTTTGCATCATCTCGACCAGTCGGCGCTGTTCGACCAGACGGTCGCTGCGTTTCCGGCGTCGGCGCGTCGCAGGATGATCTGGGACGGCTTTTTGCGCTTCTTCGACGACCTCGGCCGTTGGCCGGTGACGGGCGAAATCTGGCTCGACGGCTCCTTCACCACGAGCAAGGTCGATCCCGACGACGCCGACCTCGTCATCCTGTTCGATCGCGAACCGCTGCTGAAAATGCCACGCGAAGGCCGCCGGGAACTGAAGTCGTGGCTCGACAGCAAGGCGTTCCTGCGGACGAACTATCACTGCGACGTCTACTACATCGACTCAGGCAACGCACAGCGGTGCGACTACTGGTCCCGATGGTACGGGCATTGCGAAGATCGGCGGACCCCGAAGGGCATCCCGATCATGAGGATCAATCATGGCTAACGCGCAGGAACTCGAGCGGCAACTCGCAGCCGCGCGCGAGCAACTCGCCGACGAACGCTCACGCAGCCAGCACGATGCGCTCGGCGACTTCTTCGTCACCCCGCTCGCGGCGCACGTGCACGCGCTCGAGCGCGCGCTTGCGCACGCGCGCGCCACCGAGCGTGTCGAAGTCTTCCAGTGGCGGCTCTTCGGCGAGCAGGTCGACCATGGCAGCATTCCGCTCAAGCTGCTCGCCCGTCTCGCGGGGCCGCTGAACGACTGGCTCGCAGCCGCCGCGCATCGCGGCCGCTACGGCGCGGACAAGAAGCGTGGCGTGGCGCAGGATGTGATCGACGCGATCGACCTGCGCCTGCAGGCCATCGCGCCGGGCTCGACGCGGCTGTATTTCACGGGCAACACGCAGCCCGATCTCGCAGGCGAGACGCTACTGACCGAAACGCTCGACAAGCAGTTCCGGCTCCTCAATGCGAGTTCGGCCGATGAGTTCTACGAGCAACTGCATGAGGTCGGTCTCAAGTCGGCGAAGAAACTCGGCGAACTGCTCGACATCCTCGACGACGAGGGGCTCGCGGTCGAATTCAGTTGGGACGTGCCAGGGCGCGACTTCGTCTGGAAGGGTCGACTCGACGAGATCGGACGTGTGCGCGGTTTGCTGAGCGGGGCCGACAAGATGGAGTGGGCCCACGTTCGCGTGGATGGCACGGTCTCGCTGCTGAGCGAGGACGGTCGTCTCGACATCCATGCCGAAACGCTCGGCAAGAAGATCAAGGTCAAGTTCACACCGGCCCAGTACGGATTGATCAAGTCGCTGCGTATCGGCGACCGCGTGTCGCTCGACCTCGAACAAGCGCGCTACATGAGTCCGGCCGCGGGCGGCATGATCGAGAAGTACTCGCTGATCGGCGTGGTTGGCGGCGAGTCGGCGCAACCCTCGCTCGATCTCGGCGACGAAGACTGACACGGCCTCTCGTACGGCGGCCATCGCGCCGCCGCATGCGCTGCGGACCGGGTCAGCCGGTGAACGCCTCAGCAGACTCCGGCTGCGGCTTCGCGCGCGCCGGCGCCTCGTCGCTTGCCAGCGCCTCCATGAAGTAACGCACGCCGGCGCTGTGCGCGTGCGCCCGCCAGACAAGATGAATCTCGACCGAGAGCGGGAGCCAGTCGATCGGTTTGAAGACCACGCCGGGCGGCGTCATCCTGCGCATGCTCGCCTGCATGATCGCCACGCCCAAGCCCGCACTCACGAGGCCGAGCGTCGTCGATACATGCGCGACCTCGAACTGGATGTCGGGCGTGAACCCCGCCTGCGCGCAGGCGCCCAGAAAGCGCTCGCGCGCCGCGGGATTGATCGCCTTGGGCAGCGCGATCCATGGCGCACCGTCGAGATCGCTCGGCGCGACCGTCGGCTGCGCGGCCAGCCGGTGATCATCGGCCACGGCCAACACGAACGGTTCGCGCGCAAGCAGGCGGCTCGCAAACGCCCCCGTCGAAGGCGGCAGGTTGTAGACCAACGCGAGATCGATGAGCCCGCGCTCCAACGCCTCGGCCTGTTCGCCGGAGCGCATGGCCGCGAGCCGCAGCCGCGTGCGCGGATGCGCGGCGCGAAACCGCCTCAGCGCCGCCGGCAGCGTGCCGTTGTGGATCACCCCCTCGCAATACCCGATCGCGAGCGAACATGCCTCTCCCTTGCCGACCTGCCGAGCCCGCTCCTCGACCCGCTCGGCCTGCGCCAACAAGTCCCGCGCCTCGGCCAGGAAATCGCGCCCCGCCGGCGTCAGCCGCACCCGCTGCTTGATGCGCTCGAACAACTGCAGCCCCAGTTGTTCCTCGAGCTGCCGAATCTGACGGCTCAGCGGCGATTGCGAAATGTGCAAACGCTCGGCCGCACGGCCGACGTGCTCCGTTTCGGCCACCGCCACGAAATACCGCAGTTGCTGGAGTTCCATCCGAATCTGCTCCCCTGCTGACGCCCTATTGAGCCAAAGACAGCAACAACTCTGTCGAATTAAGTCTTGGACAGCATTATATGCAAATCCTAAGCTCTGGTCTCACCAGGTCGGCGCTGCAAATGCGTGCGCGCCAGCATCGAAAAACGAACTCGTCTCATCCGAGAGGACAAATGTCATGGACCGCCGTTCATCTTCCATCCCGCACGGCATATTGCTGACCGTGCTCGTGCTGCTCAGCGCGAGCGGACTGCTCGCCTCGGACATCAACCTGCCCGGCATGCCGCTCGCCGCGCGTGCGTTCGGAACGCCGATGTCGGCGCTGCAACACACGTTCAGCGTCTATGTCATCGGCCTCGCGCTCGCCCAGGCCGTCTATGGGCCGCTGTCCGACACGCTGGGCCGGCGCCGCCTCGTGCTCGGCGGCATGCTGCTCTATACCCTGGCCTCCGTCGCCTGCGCGGCCGCACCGAGCGTCGGGCTGTTCGGCCTCGCCCGCATTGCGCAGGCATTCGGCGCCGGTGCCGGCATGGTCATCGGCCGGGCGATCGTCAGCGACATGTTCGAATCGAAGACGGCGGCGCGCATGTTCACGACGATCATGCCGATCGTCGGCGCCTCGCCGGCGCTGTCGCCGCTCGTCGGCGGCTACATCACGACCTACGTTTCGTGGCGCGCGCCGTTCGTCTTCGTCGCGGCGCTGGGCGTGATCGCGATCGCGCTGCTCTTCATCTACATCCCCGAAACGCTGCCGGCAGACAAGCGCCGCCCCAACCTGGCAACGACGTTCCGCAGCTATCCGTCGCTGCTCGCCGCACCGCGTTTCTGGTCCTATGCGATGAACCTTTGCGTCGGCTACGCCGCCTATCTCGGGTACCTGGCCGCTTCTCCCGTCATCCTCGAGGCCATGGGACTCTCGCCGAAGGCAACGAGCTACTGCTATATCACGCTGTCGACTACCTATATCGCGGGGAACCTCACATCGCGCCATCTCGCGAAGCGCCACGACCTCGACCGGCTGCTCGGCGTCGGCTACGTCATCTTCGCGCTCGGCGCAGCGAGTCTAGTCGCACTGGCACTCACCGGCATCACGGCAACGCCGTTGCCCATGATCCTTGCGATCTCGATCATTACGCTCGCCAACGGGTTCATCGTGCCGCTCTCGTTCGCGGGCGGTGTCACGAGCTTTCCGTCGAGCGCCGGTGCGGCATCGGGCCTGATGGGCGCCATGCATCTGGCAGCCGGCTCGTTCGCGATCTACGTCGTTGCCGCCCTGCCGGGCACCGTCCCGGCGCTGGCCGCGTTCGTGGCATGCGTCGCGGCCATCGGCTGTATCGCGTTCCCGCTACTTTCGAGGATGTCGCGCGTGCCGCAAGGCGTCGCCGCACTCACCTGCCCCACTCAGTGAGCGCCGGCACCTGCCCCGCCGGCCCGAGTGCGTAGTCCGGGTCGGGCGCACGATCGAAGGCGGCGGGATCGACGCCGAGCGATCGGCGAAGCCCGGCCCATCCCGCCGGCGTGACTTCCACGACACGCGAGCCGCGCGAACGGCGCAACCATCCCTGCGCGCACCACGCGTCAAGCAACGCGACGCCGAGCGGACCGGCCAGATGATGCTCGCGCTCCGTCCAATCGAGGCAGCAGCGGGCAATGCCGGGGCGGCCGGGCTTCACCCGGCCCACATCGATACCGAATACGGCAAACCACGCTCGGCCTTCGTCCGTCACGTGATAACGGCGATCGTCACGGGGCTCGATAAAGCCGCCGGCGACGAGACCGCGTGCCACCGCCACGCCGAGCTGCCCGGCCAAGTGGTCGTAGCAGCAACGCGCGAACTGCAAACGCCTCGCCTGTGCACCGAGCGGTTTGCGTCGGACAGTCTGCCCCGCCGCGAGCGACGCAACATGCTCGAGCGCCGATGCGACATGCGCGCCGGCCAGACGGTAGTACCGGTGCCTCCCCTCCTTCTCGACAGCCAGAAGCCCCGCGTCGAGCAGTTTCGTGAGGTGCGAGCTCGCGGTCTGCGCCGTGACGCCCGCCGCGAACGCCAATTCGCCTGCGGGCCTTGCGCGCCCGTCGACGAGCGCCATCAGCATCGCTGCGCGCGCAGCGTCGGCAATCAGAAAGGCAATCGAGGAAAGATTGGACGGTGCAGACATGGGGCTGGCCATTCGGAAATTGTCTCCGAGCTTAGCGCACGTCGCGCGCCCCATGCTTCGATGCAGACCGAAACGTCGATGCCCCGGACAAGCATGACCGGGCGCAACGACTTGCGCGCCTGAACACGTTACGGCCCGGCCATCGCACGCATCCGGTCGACCGCCGTGCCGTCTGCCGTATCAGAGCGAGTCGACCGGAATCTTCAGATACCGAACCCCGTTCGATTCGGGTTCGGGCAACGCACCCGCGCGGATATTGACCTGCACCGAGGGCAGGATCAGCACCGGCATCGATAGCGTGCGGTCGCGTGCCGTGCGCATGGCGACGAACTCGCTTTCCGCCACGCCGTCGTGCAAATGCACGTTCGCCTGCCGCTGCGCATCGACGGTCGTCTCACAGCAAGCCTCGCGCGAAGGCGGCGGATAGTCGTGACACATGAAAAGCCGCGTTTCGCCCGGCAATTCGAGCAAGCGGCGAACGGAACGGTACAACGTATGCGCATCGCCACCGGGGAAGTCGCAGCGCGCCGAACCTACGTCGGGCATGAACAACGTGTCGCCGACAAAGACCGCATCGCCGATCCGGTACGCCATGTCGGCAGGCGTATGCCCGGGGACATGGAGCGCCTGCGCGTCGAGCGCGCCGATCTTGAACGTCTCGTCGGGCTCGAACAGATGGTCGAACTGCTGCCCGTCGTCGTGCATATCGTCACCCAGATTGAACACGCGCTTGAACGTGTGCTGCACCGTGCAGATCTGGCGACCGATCGCAATCCGCCCTCCCAGCACGCGCCGCAGGAACTGCGCCGCCGAGAGGTGATCGGCATGCGCATGCGTCTCGAGCAGCCACACGACATGCAGATTGTGCGCACGGACGAAGTCGACGACACGCTCGGCCGATGCGGTCGACGTACGCCCCGACTTCGGATCGAAATCGAGCACCGAATCGATGATCGCGCAGTCGGTACCGTCGCCCGCGTGCACGACGTACGTAAAAGTGGAAGTAGCAGCGTCAAAAAAGGGTTCCACCAGCGGCTGCATGGCGAGCTCCATGGAAACGATATGTTGTTAAACAATATATTCTTTTATAGAATGATGTCAACTTCTCCGTTCTGAGCTGCACGCAGCCATTCAGCATGACCACCACCGATACCCCCACGTTCGCGGGCCTTCGCGAATCGGCCGCGCAATGCTGCGCCTTGCTCAAAGCGATGGCGCATGAAGACAGACTGCTTCTGCTGTGCCAACTCATCGAGGGCGAGCACAACGTCGGCGAGCTCGAAGAATGCGTCGGCATCCGTCAGCCCAGCCTGTCGCAACACCTTGGGGTCCTGCGCGAGGAAGGACTCGTGAGCGCCCGCCGGGAAGGCAAGTACATCTACTACAGCCTCGCGAGCTTCGAAGTCGTGAGCGTCATGCAGACGCTTTCGAGCCTGTACTGCGGCAAAGCCAAGCGGCGCGCGAAATGAATATCGATTTCACCCACTTCACGCCCGGGTCCGCACTGGCCGGAGGCGTCTTGATCGGCGTCGCGGCCGGGACCTTCATGCTGTTCAACGGCCGCATCGCGGGCCTAAGCGGCATGGTCGGGCGGCTGCTCGATCGCCATGCTCGGGAACGCGGCGTTTCGCTGGCTTTCATCGCAGGGCTCGCGGCCGCCCCTTGGCTTTATCGCGCGTTCCGCGCACTGCCCGAAATCCATATCGACGCCTCGGCAGGCACGCTCATCGCTGCAGGTCTCATGGTCGGGATCGGCACGCGTTACGGTTCGGGCTGCACAAGCGGACACGGCGTATGCGGTCTCTCGCGCGGCTCGCTGCGCTCGTTGGTTGCGACAGCCGTCTTCATGTCGTTCGGTTTCCTCACCGTCTACTTCATTCGCCACGTCTGAGCCGCCATGGGTAAGTTCACCGCCTTTCTCGCCGGCCTCATCTTCGGTCTCGGGCTCCTCCTCTCCCGCATGGCGAACCCCGAGAAAGTCCTCGGCTTTCTCGACCTCGCGGGCAGATGGGACCCTTCGCTCGCGTTCGTGATGGCCGGCGCAATCGGGATGGCCGCAGTCGCATTCGCGGTCGCCCGGCGCCGCACGAAGAGTCTGCTCGGCGTGCCTCTGCAATGGCCGACGGCGACGCGCGTCGACCCGCGTCTCATCGGCGGCAGCACGCTCTTCGGTATCGGCTGGGGACTGGCCGGATTCTGTCCGGGCCCCGCGCTTGTCGCCGCTGCCGCCGGCCAGACCAAGGCGGTGCTGTTCGTCGCCGCGATGGCGGCCGGCATGTTCCTGTTCGCGCAGATCGAACGGCTGCGCGCCAAGACACATTGATCGGAGAACACCTGACATGACAATGCAGCCCGCACGCGGGACCGACACGCCCGCAAGCCCTTTCGACATCGTGATCATCGGCGGCGGGACGGCAGGCAT
>CBJMQH010000161.1:0-10340 GCA_966431825.1 uncultured Trinickia sp. | reverse complement strand
CAAGGGCAAGGGCAAGTCGATTCAATGCCCGAACGTGACGGAACTGAGCCAGGTCGTGCGTCTTACCATGCCGACCAATGGCAAAACGACGGCCGTGACGCTTAGCGACGGCTCGAAACTCGACGTCTCTGCCGTCCGCTGAGTGGCAGCATCGAGCTCAGGCCGAGCGTCGGGTTCGGCTCAACGCCCCGGCTCACGTTCGACGAGCCGAGCGGCGAGGAAGCGATGTTCGGGCGAGAAGAGCCGCCGATAGGTGAGCAGCACGGCGCCTACCGTGCCGAGCGCCGATGATGCGGCGATCAGGAACATGATGACGATCTGGTAGCGCACGGCCTGCAGCGGCGACTGGCCGGCCAGAACCTGCCCGGTCATCATGCCGGGCAGACTCACGACGCCGACCACGGCCATCTGATTCAACGTCGGCAGCATGCCGGCGCGCACAGCCTCGCGGGCGGGGGCTTGGGCGGCTTCCCAGCGCGTTGCCCCGAGCGCGAGGGCCATCTCGACGCGTTCGCGGCGCGCGGTCAGCGCTTCGGTCATCCGTTCTATGGCGAGCGATACGCCCGTCAGCGTATTGCCGAGGATCATTCCGAGGATCGGAATGGCGTACTGCGGCGCGTACCAGGGGTGGATGCGGATGACGCCGAAGAGGCCGACCGCCGCCACGAGCCAGGCGCTGAGCCAGATCGACACGAGGCTGTCGACGCGTTGTCCCGCATAGCCGTGCGCGCCGCGGGCGGCGCCTGCAAACCCTGCGATCAGCGTCATCACCCCCATCAGCGGCAATACGGCGTACCAGCGGTCGTAGCGAAAGACCCAGCCGAGCACGTAACCGATCGCGAGCAATTGCACGACCGTGCGCACCGCCGCCAGTGCGAGCTTGCGTCCGAGCCCGAGCGAGAGTGCAGCCGAGACGCCGGCATTCACGACGATCAGCACCGTTGCGATTCCGACGTCGGCAAGGCTCAGGTTCTGGTAGCTCGGGTTCATGGATGAGCATCTTCGGCGTGGCCGAGCCGGCCTGCCTTCATGGGGATCTGCGTATCGGAGATGCGGCTTGCCTGGGCGGGATCGTGCGAGACCCAGAGGAAGGCGCGCTCGGCAGGGGCTTCGTCGAACCAGGCGTCGACGAGCGTTTCGACTGCCCGCGCGGCCTGAGGGTCGAGCGAGGCCGTCGGCTCGTCGAGCAGCAAGACGTCGGGCGAGAGCTGGAGCACGCGAACGAGCGCCGCGACCTGCGCTTCGCCTCCCGACAGGTCGACTGCGCGCTTTCCCAGAAAATCGGTGCCGCGGCCCACCCGCTCGACGAGCGCAGCGGCACGTGTGCCGTCAAAGCTGACGTCGCGGTAGGCGCGCAGCGTGTACGGGTAGCGCAAGTTGTCCTCGACGCTGCCGTCGATGAGGGCCGGCCGTTGGCGCACGTATGCCACGCTGCGCCGATAACGGGGGATAGCAGTACGGTCGACGCCGTGTCCGCGCCATCGCACCTCGCCCGCATCGAGCGGATCGAGGAGCGCCAGCGCGCGCAGAAACACGCTTTTGCCGGCGCCGGATGGGCCCGTGACGGCCGTGCGCGCGCCTGCGACGAGCGCGAAGTCGGTCGCCGCGAGCAACGTTTTTCCTGTGCGTGCGTCGCGGCGAACGATGCCGCGTGTTTCAACCAAAGGGACGGTCATGGGGCAGTACGAAGCGCCTTGGCGATTTCGGCCACGAGTTGATGCTGTTGGTAGGGCTTGCGCAGCCGAACGATACTCATGCTCGTGCCCGAGGGCAAGTCGGCGTACCCCGTTGCCATGACGATCGGCAGTTCCGGCCGCAGTTCGCGCGCGGCACAGGCGAGCTGCATGCCCGTCATCTTCGGCATCGAGTAGTCGGTGAGGAGCAGATCCACTTTGCGCCCGTTCTCGAGCACCTCGAGTGCGCTCGCGCCGGAATTGACCTCGATGACCTCGTGCCCCAGATCTTCGAGCAGATAAGCCGTGCTGTTCGAAATCAACGGGTCGTCGTCGACAAGCAGTATCGTGACCCGTTCGCTGCCGGCGCTCGTGTCGTCTTCCTCCGGAACCGCGGCAGCGAGTGTCGCTTGCGCGGGCGCTTCGACCGTGACGGGCAGCCACAGCTCTGCCCGTGTGCCGAGGCCCACGCGGCTCTCGAGCCGCAACGCACCGCCGAGCTGCAGCGCCAAGCCATGTGCCATCGAGAGGCCGAGGCCGGTCCCTTTGCCGACCTCCTTCGTGGTAAAGAACGGCTCCATCGCTTTCGAAAGCGTCGTCGCGTCCATGCCCTGCCCCGTGTCGGTGACGCTGACGCGGACGTAATCGCCGGCTGCGAGATCGACGTGACCGATCTCGTGGACCGCCTCGACGGCGATCGATAGGGTGCCGCCGTCGGGCATCGCATCGCGTGCGTTGACGACGAGGTTCAGCAATGCCAGTTCGATCTGATTGCCGTCGGCGAGCGTGAGCGGCAGATGGGCGGGCAAGTCGAACTTCAGCTCGATCCGTGTGCCGACCGAGCGTTCGAGCAGGTCGGTCATTCCGCCGATCAAGGTCGGCAAATGGGTTGGTTCGATCCGAAGGTCCTGCTGGCGCGCGAAGGCGAGCAGCCGTTGAGTCAGCGATGCGCCGCGCCGCGCGCCCCGTAGCGCACCTTCTGTGAGCCGGATGAGCTTCTCGCCGCGGACCTGCTTGCGAAGCAGCTCGAGATTGCCCATGACGGCCATCAGCAGATTGTTGAAGTCGTGCGCGACACCGCCTGTCAATTGCCCGATCATTTCCATCTTCTGCACCTGGCGCAGCACCTCTTCCGTACGCTCGCGCTGACGGATCTCGTCGAGCATCGTCTCGTGCGCGCGCTGGAGTTGCGCAGTGCGCTCCAACACCTTCGCTTCGAGTGTCTCGTTCAGCCGGAGCAGGTCCGCCTCGGCGCGCTTGCGGGCGGTGATGTCGGACGAGACGCCGACGAGCCGCGCAGTCGATCGTATGCGGTCGCGGACATGCCGCGCGCGCAGGTCCACCCAATGCAGCGAGCCGTCGGACCAGAGACTGCGGCATTCGACGGCAAAGTCGGCCCCCGTCTCGATGCTGAGCCGAACCGCTTCGCGCACGCGTTCGCGGTCGTCGGCGTAGAGGCTTGCTTCGAAATCGGCGAAACTGAACGGCCGGTGCGGCGCGTGGCCGAACATGGCCCGCGTCGCCGCCGAGGCTGCGAATTCGGTGGGCGGCAGCGCCAGCTCCCATTCGCCGAGCTGGCCGGCGGTCAGCGCCGTACGCAGGCGCGCTTCGCTTTCACGCAGGGCTTCCATGCGCGATCGCGCCTCGAATTGACGCGCCCGTGCCCGCTGTGCGGTCGCCACGACGCTCACGAACGTCATCGGGTGAAACGGCCGCTCCAGGAAGACGACGTTGCCCAGGGCCCGCACGAGCTTCTGTGCACCCTCGCTGCGTTCGACGCCACCGCCTCGCTGCGTCAGCACGATGAACGGAAAGTCCGACCACTTCGGCTGTGTGGCCACCCAGGCAGCGACGTCGGTGAGGTCGAGGTCGCGCAGCGCTTCCTCGGTCACGATCGCGCAACAGGCTGCGTCGCTGAGCGAGTCGCACAGATGCGACAGATCCTGGCAAACGATCGTATGGGTGCCGACCTCGCGCAACAGGGCGGCGGCAACCGGGGCATCCCGCCCGCGCGGCGCGAGAATCAGCGCGGGCCCGGCGTTGCGCTCACTCATCGCGCATTGCACCGACGTTCAGCAATGGTTGATGACCGACGAAAACGGGCACGCCGCGCAGTACGCCCTGGAACTCGTCGAGCGCGGCGCCGACGGCGAGCCCTCTTGCGCCGATTTGGAACTCCCGGATCGTTTCTTCGTGGGGGCCCGTGCGCTTCTTGATGACCGAGACGGCGCGCCGCACGCGGCCGTGCGCCTCGAAATAGCGCAGTACGATGACTGTATCGGCGAGGTAGGTCACGTCCACGGGGGCTTTCATGTCGCCGACGAGGCCGTGCTGCGCAACGGTCAAGAACGTACTGGCACCTTGCCGGTTCAGGTATTGGAGCAACTCGTGAATGTGCAGCACGAGCGCGTTTTCTTCGGGCATGGCGGCCTGGTAGCCGTTCAGGCTGTCAATGACAACGGTTCTTGCCTCCGATTTGTCAACGCAGGTGCGCACGCGGTGAGCGAATTCGCCAGGTGACATTTCGGCGGCGTCGAACTGCTCGACATGGAGCTTGCCTGCCTCGCACATCGATTCGAGGTCGAAGCCCATTTGCCGCGTACGATCGAAGAGCAACCCGAGTTCTTCGTCAAAGACGAGCAGCGCCGTCTTCTCGCCGCGCGCGACCGCCGCGGCGATGAACTGAATCGTGAAGATCGATTTGCCCGTTCCCGCTGGCCCCAGGATCAGCGTACTGGAGCCGCGCTCGACGCCGCCGCCGAGCAGTGCGTCGAGTTCGGCGACGCCGCTGCTCGCGTTGCCGCGCGGGATCCGGACGCGGTGTTCGGCAGCGACGAGCCGCGGGAAGACGAAGACGCCGCCGGTCCGGATGGCGAAGTCGTGATAACCGCCGCGGAACGACCGCCCGCGGTATTTAGACACCTTGAGCCGGCGGCGCTCCGCGCCGTAGGCAGGGGCCAGTTCCTCGAGCTTGATGACGCCGTGCGCAATACTGTGGACTGTCTTGTCGGTCGCTTCGGAACTCAAGTCGTCCAGTAGCAGGACTGTCGCCCCCGAGCGCGAGAAGTAGTGCTTGAGCGCGAGAATCTGCCGGCGGTAGCGCAGGGAACTTTGGGCGAGCAGGCGGATCTCGGACAGGCTGTCGAGCACGATACGTTTCGGCCGCACGCGTTCGAAGGCAGTGAGAATCGTCCGCGTGGTTTCGCCGAGTTCGAGGTCCGACGAATACAGCAGGCTTTGCTGCTGGTCGGCATCGAGCAGGGTTTCGGGGGGGACGAGCTCGAACACGTCGAGGCGCTCGCCTAGGCGCCAGCCGTGCGAGGCTGCGCCGCTGCGCAATTCCTTCTCCGTCTCGGACAAGGTCACGTAGAGCCCGGACTCGCCGGCTTCGGCGCCCGTGATCAGAAAGCGCAGCGCAATCGTCGTTTTTCCTGTGCCGGGTGCGCCCTCCAACAGGAAAATACTCCCTTCCGTGAGCCCCCCCATCAATACGTCGTCTAGTCCTGGTACCCCTGTCGGGGCCGTCTGCGTGGTTCCCGTTTCAGTATCCATCGATCGCTCCAAGTTGCTGGCGGATGTTTGGGCTGTATCGGGCGACTCCTATGGCCCGATCGAATAGGGGCAACCGTCATTGTCGTGTACCCGCTAATGCGATTTTGTCGCGAGCAGTTTTCGTGCCCGCGCATTTCTTCGCGGTAGGTTGCGCGTCGTATGATAGATGAGCGCATTCCGGCATGAGACTTGCGCGCACGGTTCGAAAAGGGCGAGGGCAGCGGCACCGGAACGGGCGCTGCAAGCTTCGATGCTGCGGCCGGGCGCCTCGGAATTGTCACGCCGGAGTCCGCATGCCTTTGTCGCGCAACATTGCAATCACCGCCGGCAAGGCGGTGGCATGGATCGTCCTTGCCGTCGTCGTGGCGGTGCTCGCGCTGATTCTCTTCATCGCCGTGTTCGACTGGAATCGCGCACGACCGTGGGTCGACGACAAGGTGTCGCAGGCCATCGGCCGCCCGTTCGCCATCAATGGGGATCTGCGCGTCGCCTGGCAGCGCCCCGTGGGCGAGAACGGCTGGCGCACGTGGGTGCCGTGGCCGCGCTTCACCGCGAACAACATCGCCATCGGCAATCCGCCCTGGGCCAAAGCGCCGCAATTTGCCACGATCGAGCGCATCAGTTTCGAAGTCGAGGTGCTCCCGCTCTTGGTGCATACGATTGCGATCCCGTCGATCGACCTCGTCAATCCGTCGGTCGACCTCGAGCGTGTGAACGACGGCCGCGACAACTGGACGTTCACGTTGCCGCAGTCGACGGGGCCGTCGCGCTGGACGTTGCGGCTCGCGGACCTCGGATTCGCGAGAGGACACATCGCCCTCGCCGACGAAATCAAGCGGGTGACGTTGCAAATCGGCGTCGATACGCTCGGTCAACCGCTGCCCATTGGCGAAGTCTTGAAGCAACAGGAGCAGAAGTCGCAAGGCAGTGCCGCCGGTGTGGTCGGGCGGCACGGTGCCGATGCGCTCGTCAAGCAAACCCGTGCCGCGTCGGCTGCTTCGGCTGCTTCGGCTGCCTCGGCGGCGTCCGGCGCGGGGCAGGGCAGCGCGGCGCAGGTGGCGTCGTCGCCTGCGGTAGCGCGGCAGCCAGCGGTGTCTGCGATACAGGGGCAGCAGGCGGCGTCTGCGGCGGTGCCGGCCTCGGGTGTTGCTGGGTCGGGAGGCAAGCCGCTCGTCTACGGGCTCGGTTGGACCGCCGAGGGCAGCTATCGCGGCACGCGCATCGACGGCAGCGGCAAGCTCGGCAACGTGCTGGCGCTGCGCGATGCGTCGCGGCCGTTTCCGCTGCAAGCCGATGTGGAGATCGGCGACACGCGGCTCGCGCTCGTCGGCACGCTGACCGACCCGATGCATCTGGCCGCGCTCGATGTGCGTTTGTGGCTGCAGGGACGCAGCCTTGACCATCTCTATCCGATTCTCGGGGTCACGCTGCCCGAGACGCCACCCTATGCAACCGATGGCCATCTTGTCGGGCGGATTCGCAGCGAAGGCAGCGTGTTCACCTACAGTGGTTTCACGGGCCGTGTGGGGGGGAGCGATCTGGAAGGCACGTTGACCTATGAGGCCCGCCGCCCGAGGCCGCTACTGACGGGCAGGGCCGAATCGCGTCTGCTGCGGTTCGAGGACCTGGCACCGATCGTCGGTGCGGATACGAACGCGAGCAAGCGCAAGCGTGGCGAGCCGGCTCGACAACCGGCCGACCGTGCGTTGCCGGTCGAGCAGTTCAAGACGGACCGCTGGAAGGCGATCGATGCGGACGTGAAGTTCACGGGCCGTCGCATCGTGAAGAATCCGGCGTTGCCCGTGACCGACCTCTACACGCATGTCCTGTTGAAGGATGGGGCGCTGAAGTTCGAGCCGCTGCGCTTCGGCGTGGCGGGGGGGAGGCTGGATTCGACAATCGATCTCGACGGCGGGGCGGTGCCGCTCCGGTCGAAAATAGCGATGTCGGCGCGACACTTGCTGCTGAAGCAATTGTTCCCGACGGCAAAGACGATGCAGTCGGCGCTCGGCGAAGTGAACGGCGACGCGGCGCTGACGGCGGTCGGTAACTCTCCGGCTGCCTTGGGGGCGACCCTCGACGGCGAAGCGAAACTGCTCGTGACCGAGGGCAAGCTGAGCCATCTGTTGCTTGAAGAGGCGGGGCTCAACGTGGCGAACATCGTCTACGGCAAGCTGTTCGGCGATCGGGACGTGAATATCCACTGTGCGGCGGCCGATTTCACGGCCACGCAGGGCGTGCTCGATGCCAAGACGTTCGCGCTCGATACCGACGACGCCGTCGTGGGCATGAGCGGCAAGATCGATCTGCGCAACGAGGCGATGGATCTGACGATTCATCCGCATACGAAGGGGTTCCGGGTGTTCTCGTTACGCTCGCCGCTTTATGTCAAGGGTACGTTCAAGGATCCGGACGTGGGGGTGAGCAAGACGGCGATTGCGCTGCGCGCGGGGGCGGCCATCGGTTTGGGGCTCATCAACCCGTTCGCGGCGCTGATCCCGCTGATTGCACCGAGCCACACCCAGCCGGCGCCTTGCGACGCGCTGATTGCGCAGATGCGTGCTGCGCCGCAGGCGTCGCCGCCCAAGGCAGCGGCTGCCGCTGTGCGATAGAAGTTCGGCTCGGGCGGGTGGGTGCGCGAAATCCTTGGTAAAATGGCGAGTTTTTCGTCGAACACCATTCAAAGGGTCGCGCCGTGCTGTCTACCGCCAATATCACAATGCAATTCGGGCCTAAGCCCCTCTTCGAAAACATCTCGGTCAAATTCGGGGAAGGCAACCGCTACGGGTTGATCGGCGCGAACGGCTGCGGCAAGTCCACGTTCATGAAGATCCTGGGCGGCGACCTGGAGCAGAGTTCGGGCACGGTGATGCTCGAGCCGAACGTGCGGCTCGGCAAGCTGCGGCAGGACCAGTTTGCTTACGAAGACATGCGCGTGCTCGACGTGGTGATGATGGGCCACACGGAAATGTGGGGTGCCATGACGGAGCGCGACGCGATTTACGCGAACCCTGACGCGACCGACGACGACTACATGCGCGCGGCCGAGCTCGAGGCGAAGTTCGCCGAGTACGGCGGCTACACGGCCGAGGCGCGTGCGGGCGAGCTGCTGCTCGGGATCGGGATTCACATCGACGACCACAATGGGCCGATGTCGAACATCGCGCCGGGCTGGAAGCTGCGTGTCTTGCTGGCGCAGGCGCTGTTCTCGAATCCCGACGTGCTGTTGCTCGACGAACCGACCAACAACCTCGACATCAACTCGATCCGGTGGCTGGAGAACGTCCTCAACGAGTACAACTCGACGATGATCATCATCTCCCACGATCGGCACTTTTTGAACCAGGTCTGCACGCACATGGCGGACATGGATTACGGCACGTTGAAGGTCTATCCGGGCAATTACGACGACTACATGCTTGCTTCGGCGCAGGCGCGCGAGCGTCAGGCTGCAGCGAACGCGAAGGCGAAGGAGCGGGTGGCGGATCTGCAGGAATTCGTGCGCCGCTTTTCGGCGAACAAGTCGAAGGCACGACAGGCCACGAGCCGTTTGAAGCAGATCGACAAGATCAAGATCGAGGAATTCAAGCCTTCCTCGCGGCAAAACCCGTTCATCCGTTTCGAGTACGAGAAGAAGCTGCACAACATTGCGGTGGTGGCCGAGCGCATCACGAAGCGCTACGACCGCACGATCTTCGAGAACTTCAGCATCAGCGTGCAGCCGGGTGAGCGTATCGCGATCATCGGCGAGAACGGCGCCGGCAAGACGACACTGCTGCGTGCGCTGCAAGGCAATCTGGCGCTCGACGGCGGCACGGTCAAGTGGGCCGAGAACGCGAACGTCGGTTACATGCCGCAGGACACGTATGAAGAGTTCCCGAACGACGTCACGCTGACGGACTGGATCGACGCGTACCGCAAGGAAGGGGACGACGATCAGATGGTGCGCGGCACGCTGGGGCGTTTGCTCTTCAATGCGGACGACATCAAGAAGTCGGTGAAGGTGCTCTCGGGCGGCGAGAAGGGGCGCATGATCTGGGGCAAGCTGATGCTCGGCCGCCATAACGTGCTGCTGATGGACGAGCCGACGAACCACATGGACATGGAGTCGATCGAGTCGTTGCAGGTCGCGCTCGACAAGTACGAAGGCACGCTGATCTTCGTCTCGCACGACCGCGAGTTCGTGAGCGGCCTCGCCAATCGCATCATCGAAGTGCGCACCGACGGCACGCTGTACGACTTCGGCGGGAACTACGAGGAGTTCCTGGCGAGCCAGGGCGTGCAGTAACCGTCACAACTCGCCCGTTCCTGTCCCGTCTTTGTCCCACGGAATGATCCGGTCGGGACAAAGGTCGGTTGCGGGGCGCTCGACCCTGCGTCTCTTGCGTGACGCGCTTGCCTGGTCGACGTTTGCGGCAGCAAGCCATCCACACTGAAATGCCCGCCTGAGCGGTCGGCAGCCGCTCGACTTCCCACCCTTTCGCGTCGCGCTCGTCCACGCGCCCGAGTGCCTCGTTTGCTCGGCAGTCGTCCGGAACGACGGTTGAGTGGCCGCTGTCCCTGTTTAAACGTTTGCGCGAGCAAAGTGCTTTGCGCTGTGGGCTTACGCCTGTCGCGAGCATGTCCCCCCTTGCTGAAGCCGCTGCGTGAAAAGGTCGGATCGGCCCATCAAGTATCCACACCTTGTGCCGTTAACTGGTCCGAACACGCTTATGTTCAGATCATTGGCGGTAGCACATCGAGCCGGCTCAATACAAAAAACGACCCAAGGTGAACGCATGGTTGACCAGAATACAGGGAATGAAACGGAAGCCGGCGACGACGATCTCAACGTCGACTCGTTGTCCCAGTTCGTGAGCGCGATTTACGGCGCCGTGAAGCGAGCACAGGTCGCGGTTCAGGCGAACGCTCAACAGAAATTCGATTACTTCTTTCCTGAAAGCGGCAATGGAGGCACTCGCGTGCCGCGCACGGTAAGCGTGCCATTTCCCCAGAAAGACGGCGGGCATGCGATTCAAGAGGTTCCGCTGTTTGCCCTCGTGCCGCACCACGATCTGATGGTAGACGAGGTCAACGTCCGCATGAAACTCTCGCTGCTCTCGCTCCTTGGAAAGC
>CBJMQH010000160.1:0-10342 GCA_966431825.1 uncultured Trinickia sp. | reverse complement strand
CTCCCGGGTGGTCGTGCGCTCACCGTCTACTCGCCGCACGAGGTGGTGCGCGATCTGATCGGCGCCGCGCTCGAGCACGAGCAGAAGCTGTATTTCGAAACGACCGGCGTCGCGCTGCATGACATCGAAAGCGCACGCCCTTACGTCACGTTCGTTCATGCCGGCGAGGCCGTTCGGCTCGACTGCGACTATATCGCGGGATGCGACGGCTTTCACGGCGTGTCGCGTGCATCGATCCCGGCCCACCTGCTGCGCGTCTACGAACGCGTCTATCCGTACGCATGGCTCGGCATTCTTGCGGACGCGGCGCCGTCGTCCGACGAACTCGTCTATGCACTGCACGACCATGGGTTCGCGCTCTTCAGCATGCGCTCGCCGACGGTGACGCGGCTCTATCTGCAATGCCGGCCTGATGAAGACCTCAATGCGTGGAGCGACGCCCGCATATGGAATGAAATGCGCACCCGCTTCGAAAACGACAGCGGCTGGCTGCCGAACGAAGGTCCTATTACGCAGAAGAGCGTGACGCCCATGCGCAGCTTCGTCTGCGAGACGATGCAGCACGGGCGCCTGTTCCTTGCCGGCGATGCCGCGCATATCGTGCCGCCGACCGGCGCCAAGGGAATGAACCTGGCCGTAGCGGACGTGCGCACGCTTGCGTTGGCGCTCGGGGCGCTCTACCGCGACGGCGATGCGACGCAGCTGGACGCGTATTCGAGCGCTTGCCTCGAACGCGTGTGGCGGGCCGAGCACTTCTCGTACTTCATGACGAATATGCTGCACCGTGCACCCGAGGACACACCGTTCGGTCATAAGCTCAAGCAGTCCGAACTGCACTACGTGACCACTTCGCGGGCCGCAGCGCAGTCGCTGGCCGAAAATTACGTAGGCCTGCCGTTCGCGGCATAGCGTTGCCGGTGCCTCTCCCCGAAAAAGCTCACCGTTTCGGGGGAGGGCGGACGCGATCTCCCGAATTGGCTCACCTTCGAGGCAAGCTGCGCATCGCGCCTCGGGCGCGATCACCCCTAGCCGATCTGCCGCTCAGAAGAGCAGTACGGACAGCGTATGAAGCGCGAGGCCGACGAGCCCGCCGATCACGGTGCCGTTGATCCTGACGAACTGCAGATCGCGCCCGACTTCGAGTTCGATCTTTTGCGTGACCGTTTGCGCATCCCAATGGCGGACGGTATCCGAGATCAAGCGCGCAATCGCCGAGCGCTGCGTCTCGATCATGCCGAGCATCGCTTCGCGCGCCCATGCATCGAGTCGATCATGAACGGCGTCTTCGCGCAGTACCGTTGTCGAAAAGCGTTCGATCGCCGCTTCGAGTCTTGCCTGAAGCACCGAATCGCTCGCGCCGGCGTCGCGCTCGATCGTTGCCCTGACGTCGTCCCAGAGCGTGGACAGGTATCGCTCCACGGCCGGATGACCGAGCCATCGCTGCCTCAGCGTTTCCCATTTCGCCAGGTAGTCGGGCGATGTCTTCAACTGGTCGATGAATCGGCGTACCGCGTCGTCGAAGCGGCGGCGCCACGGATGGTTCGGATCCTTGCCCAATTCGTCGAGTGTCTGATCGGCGATGCCGATGAGATTGTCTGCCACTTTTTCGTCGACCGAGAGCTTCTGCCAGATCCACGCCGTGCTTTCGCGCACCCGCTCGCGAATGAGCGGCTTGTTTTCGTGAAACAGCAGCGCGAGCTGCTGCAGCATTTCAGTCACCACGGCCTGGTGACGATCGTCTTCGACGAGTGCCTCGAGCACGTTGCCCACGGCGCGTTGCAGATCGATCCGTCCTGCATGCTTCGCGAGCTGGGCTTGGATGAAGCGATGCACGTCGCGCTCGTCGATGGCAGCGAGCAGACCGGGCACGATCTGGACGGTATGGCGCGCAATTTCGCGGCTGCGGCCGGGCTCGTCGAGCCAACGGGCCAGGTACGCCGTGAACTCGACCTGCGTCAGATGGCGCGAGATGACTTGCCGTGTCAGGAAGTTCGACTCGACGAACCGCGCCAGGTTTTCGCCGATACGGTCTTTATTGCGCGGGATGATAGCCGTGTGCGGCAACGGTACGCGCAGCGGATGCCGGAACAGTGCAGTGACGGCGAACCAATCGGCGATACCGCCTACCATCGCGGCTTCGGAGACGGCGCGCACGAAGCCGAGGACCGGCCAGTGCGGCTCGTATAGGCGTGCGGCCACGTAGATCCCGGCCATGCCGGCGAGCAGCGCCGTGGCGGTTCGCCGCACGCGCACATACGCGCGCATTTTTGCGTCGTCGCCCGGGATCGCGTGGTCAGCGGTGCGTTCAATACCTTCCATAGCGCCTCAGATTACCATCCAAGCGCGAGCGCCTGCTTTCAGATGACGAGCCGCGAGTGCCCCACGCCGCCGCCTTTTTCTACCCGGATCTGCGTGCCGATACGCTCCTTCAGACCCTCGACATGGCTGATGACACCGATCATCTTTCCGCTCGCGTTCAACGCGTCGAGCGCATCGAGGGCGATTTCGAGCGTGTCGCCGTCAAGCGTGCCGAATCCTTCGTCCAAAAACAGCGAATCGATCGATGTCTTGTGGCTGACGAGATCCGACAGTGCCAGCGCGAGCGACAGACTCACGAGGAAGCTTTCGCCGCCCGAGAGCGTGCGCGTGTCGCGTGTGACATCGGCCTGCCAGCGGTCGATGATGTCGAGTTCGAGTTCGCCCGTCGGCTTGCGACGCAGCAAATACCGCGCATGCAGGCGATCGAGATGGCGGTTCGCCAGCATCGTCAGGTGATCCAACGTCAGACCTTGTGCGAACTTCCGGTACTTGTCGCCGCGTGCCGATCCGATCAGTGCGTCCAGATGCTGCCAGACGTCGGCCTCCAACGCCCGCGCCTCGATCTCGGCGAATAGCGCCTGCCGGTCTTCGCGCAACCGGTCGTCGCGCAGCAGCAGTTCCCGCTGCCCGCCCTGCCGTGCGTGCAGCGAAGCCGTTTGCGCTTCGAGTAATTCGATCTGGTTGCTCAGTTCGTCGAGCGACGCCTCGGTCGGCATCGTCTGACCGAGCGCCGCGAGTCGTGCCTGCGCTGCATCGACGAGCGTCCTGGCCGCTTGTTGCGCCTCTTCATGACGGCGCTTCATATCTTGCAGCCGCTTGTGTTCCTCGGGCGGAAGCCATGCCGCAAGAAAATCCGCCGCCGTGGCGAACGGGCTCTTCATCATCGAAGCTTCCCAGTTGGCTTGCGCGTCGGCGCATTGTGCGCGCTGCTGGGCGAGCAACGCGTCGAGTTGCGCGATGCGACCATCGAGCGCGGCGAGCGCCTGCATGCGCGCTTCGATCTGCTCCGTGCATTCGGCCAATGCGCGCAATGCATCGTCGGCAGTACTTGATGTCAGGCCGTCCGTGGTGCCGCCTGCTGCGTCGGCGTGGGTACCGAGCGCGCGTTGCCGTGACTGCCACGATGCCAATTGCTCGCGGGCTGCGTCGCATTGTGCCTGCCGTTGCACGCGCGTCTGCGCAAGGGCCTGCAATCTGCGCTGTACGCGCTGCCATTCTTGCCATTCGTCGGCGCGCAGACGCAGCCATGCATCCCTATCGGGCGGCAGCGCGGTCAGGTCGAATCCAGCGCCGACGATGGCCTGCATGAGCGCGGCTTCGGTTTGCGCCAACGCGTTGCGCAGGTCCGTCAGTTCTTGCGTGAGTTCTCCTCGACGCGTACTCAGCGCCACGAGGGTTTGTTCCTGCAGCGCGTGTGCCGTCTGCGCAGCCTGATGCGCTTGTGTGCACGCCGCGTCGTGTTCGCGTGCCGTCTGCAGTTCTTCTTCGGCCCGCTCCACGGTATCGAGTATTTGCTTCAGCGCCGCAGCATCCGATTCCGCTGCGTGCGTGCCCGCGCTCAAGCGTTCCGCATTGCGCCAATCCGCCGTCTCGGTCGGCTGCCCGCAAATGGTTGCGCCGACGAGCAGCGTCCATTCGTGCTGCGCTTGCCCGATATCGAGTGCCAGCCGCTCGATGCGCAGTTGGCGTTGCCTTTGCGTTTCGCGCCGCGCGGACAACGCTTCGGCGGCTGCGCGGATCGCGTTATCGAGCGATGCCGCCTCGCGCTTGCGCTGTTGCAGCGCGTGCTCGGTTGCCGATACGTCTAGTGCACGGTACGCCGCAATCGCAGGGTGCTCGTGCGAGCCGCAAAGCGGACAGGGTTGCCCGGGCTGCAGGCGCTCGCGGTGCGACGAGAGGCTGCGGATCACCTGCTCCTGTTCGAGCAGCTTTTGCTTATCGGCGATCTGTGCCTGCCGTTCGTCCTGCTCGCTGCGCAGGGCTGAAAGTTTCGTCTCCTGTTCGGCGAGTTCCTGCGCCGTTGCATCGAGTTCGGCGACGAGCGCCGCTTGCTCGCCCGATAGCATGCGCATTCGCCCGGCAACGGTTTCGAGCTTGCGCCAGTTGCCGACTGCGGTTTGTGCGGTTTGCCACTGCCCACGCACTTGAACGAGGCTGCGGCCGGCAAGCCGCTCGAGCTGCGCGCCGCGCAACGCAGCCACGCGCGATTGCGACGCGGTGCTTGCACCGGCGGCTTCCTTCATCGCCGCCGCATCGCGGACGAGCTTTTGCTGCGCGTGATCGAGCCGGGCCTTAAGTTCACGAAATTGCAGCTCACTTGTCCGTATTGCGTCATCTGCACGCCGATGCTGTTCGAACTGCTGGCGCCAGGCGCCGATCCGCTCGCCGAGCAGCGCCTGTTGCGGGCGTGCGGCACACCAGGCGTCGAGCTGCGCGTGCTCGGCATCGAGCGTGCGTAATGTCTCGTGCGCGCTTTCGCAGATGTGTGCCGCGAGCGAAACCGCTGTTGCGTGATCGACATGTTGCGCGGCCGATTGTCGGCCTCGTTCAAGCACAAGCGCAGTGCGCTCGGCATCGGCTTTCGCGTGCGCTGCCTCTGCACCTTGCCATGCGTCGTAAGCCGGCCGTAGTTGCCGTGCGGGTTCGCTCGCCGCGAGTCGCTTCAGCTCGTCGGCCGCCGCATCGAGCGCGGCATTTGCCTGAGCGAGCGTACTTTCGGCCGTGCTCGACGCGGCTTTGGCAGTGTTCAGATCGACACGCCATTGTCGATGGGTGCGCAGCACGTTCAGTTGTGCTGCCGCGCTGCTCAGCTGTGTTTCTAGCGATGCGATCTCCTGCCGCATGGCCTCGCGTTGATCGCCGCTCAACAGATCGATGCCATCGGCACGGGCGCGCATCGTTTTGAGCGCTTCGCGCGCCGCACCTGCACCTTCGTACACCCGGCGGGAAATCTCGCCGTAGATCTCGGTGCCCGTCAGTTCTTCGAGCAATTCGGCGCGATCGTTCGCGCTCGCATTGAGGAAGGCGGCGAAGCCGCCCTGCGCGAGCAGCATCGAGCGCGTGAAACGCGGAAAGTCGAGCCGCGTGATTTCGGTGACGCGCTTGACCTTCTCGTTCAGGTGCGTCGTGAGGATCGTACCGTCGCCCTGCGCAAGTTCGACGCGGGGCTGCTGAAGGGCGCCATCGACCTTGTCCCGCGCGCGCCTTTGGCTCCAGAAGGCGCGATAGATTTCGCCCTTGACCTCGAAGACGACCTCGGCAAGGCAGTCGGCCGTGTGGCGCGTCATGATGTCGTTCGACGACGCCGATACCGTCTTCAGCCGCGGCGTCTCATGGTAGAGCGCAAGGCAGATCGCATCGAGCAGCGTCGACTTGCCGGCACCCGTCGGCCCGACGATCGCGAACAATCCGTTGTCGGAAAACGGCGGCTTCGTAAAATCGATCTGCCACTCGCCCTTCAGCGAATTCAGGTTCTTCAAACGCAGGCTGCGGATCTTCATGCCGTGTGCTCCCCCATCGCCGCAACCACGGCCCGATATCGCTCGATCAGCGATTCGCGCAACGCTTCAGGCAGCGCCTCCAGCGCGAGGCGCCGTGCGAAGACGTCGTGTGGGTCGAGCTCATCGAGCGTCACGCCCGCCTGCGCGCCCAAGTGCGCTGCCGCATTCGCGCGCTCGCGCCGAATGCGCAGTACTTCGAGCGGTAGTCCCTCGGCCAGCGCTTGAATGCGCGCCGGAAGGTCGGACAAGTAATCGTCTTCGGCAACCGTCACTTCCAACCAGACCGGTCGGGGCGGCTGTTCCATCGCGGCTTCCCCCGCGATACGCGTGAACGCATCGGCGAGCGTTTGCAGGCTGCCGCGCAATGCAACGAGCCGTTGGAACACCGGAACGGGCAGCGGCGTGACCGCCGCAAGGCCCGACTCGTCGAGATCGACGAGCAGCATCTCCTTCTCTTGCGCGGCCTCGTCGAAGCTCAGTGCGATCGGAGAACCGCTGTAGCGGATGTGCGCGAGACCGCCGACCTTTTGTGGCCGATGGATGTGGCCCAGCGCGAGGTAATCGACGGGAGGGAACGCGGCCGTCGGAAACGCATCGAGGGCGCCGACGTAGATTTCGCGCACCGACTCGCTTGCGTTCGCACCGACCGTTGCGAGGTGGCCCGTGGCGATCAGCGGCAAGCGGCATCCTGTTTGTGCGCTCAGTCGATCGCGTAGGGCCGCTGCCGCAACGTACGTGGCCTGATAGAAGCGCTCGATCGCATGCAGCAACCCCAACTGCTTGTCTTGCGCGCTTTGCCCGTATTCGCTTTGCACGACGTCGCGCGCGCGCACGAACGGTATCGCGCAGACGATGCATCCGGGCACCTGCTCGGCGCGGGCATTCGCGCGACGCAGCGGCAGGACGCGGACATGGCGCTCAGGTTCGCTCGTGGACGGCACGACGCTCGCCGACAGATATTCGACGAGCGCGCTGCTTTCCCGCAGTGTTGCCACCGAATCGTGATTGCCGCCGAGCAGCAGCAGCGAAACGCCGGCATCATGCAGCCGCACGACGAGTTGGCTATAGAGCTCGCGCGCGTAGCTGGGCGGCGTGCCCGTATCGAAGATGTCGCCGGCGATCACGACAGCGTCGACCCCCTGAGCGTCGACCTGGACCATCAGCCAGTCGATCAGCGCCTGGTGCTCGGGCTGGCGGCTCTTGCCCATGAAGTTTTGGCCGAGGTGCCAATCGGACGTATGGAGGATGCGCATAGGGAAAGGGAAGCAGGAGAGGGCCTTACGTTGCGCATGGTAACGAAAAACGTGCGGCCTCATGTCATCGATGGCGACGATCGACCTTAAGGGTGAGCGCTTTCGGGAGGGCTATGCAGCCGTGAGGGGCGCCCGTCCATTTTGTATCCGCGCGCCCGGACGTCCGTGGGTGGTGAGCCGAAACGGGAAAGGTGAGTTTTTTCGGGAGTGCGAAAGGCGCGCGCATTTCGCTCACCATCAGGCCGTGCGTTCGTATGCGGTGACGCGGGTACGTGGCAGCAGCGCGGTATTTGCGCGCATCGACGGGCCTGCCCCGCCTGGTGAAGGGTGAGTCTTTTCGGGAGGGCCGACGAGGGCGGCGCACAGCGCCGTGGACCGGTACGGTTCGCAGCGAGGTGAGCTTTTTCGGGACTCGCGTGAGAGTCGGATCGGCCGGACGCAACGCTGCAGCGCGCCCGGTGCCGGTTCGGCGGCTCAACGCACGCCGGCCTGCGGCGATAGGCCGACACAGTACTGATTGCCGCCGGCGTGCTTGGCCTTGTACATCTGTGCGTCCGCCTTCGCGAGCAGCGCTTCGGCGTTGAGTCCCGCGGCGTCCGTACACAGCACGGCACCGACGCTTGCGCTCATGGCGACCTCGTGTCCCGACAGCGAAAACGGTGCGGCGAGCGACCGGCAGATCGCGCCCGCAATGCGTTCGCACGTGGCGACCTCTGCCACGTTGCGCGCGAGCACCACGAACTCGTCGCCGGCGAGCCGGCTGACGAGATCGCTCGACTTCACGGACGCAGTCAGCCGCTGCGCGACATGGATCAGCAAGGCATCGCCCGCATCGTGGCCCAGCGCGTCGTTGACGGGCTTGAAGCGATCCAGATCGATGAACAGCAGTGCGAACGGACCGCGTTGCGTCGTTGCGGCAATCGCCGCTGCGAGATCGTCGATCAGCGCCCGGCGATTCGGCAAACCGGTCAGCGGATCCTGCATGGCCTTCGCGCGCAGCTGACGCTCCGCACGGCGCGCTTCGGTGACGTCTTGCCCCATGACGTAGAAACCCACCACCTCGCCGCGCCGTACGTCGGGCACATAGGTCGCCGTCCAGATCCGGTCATCGCCGGGCTGATAGCGCACGTCGGGGGCGGTGACGCGCTCGCCGGCGAGCACTCTGACGAAGTAAGGGTGCAATTGCTTATAGACATCGCCCGGCAAGACCTCGTCGAGCGCTCTTCCCAGCAGTTCGGCCGGATCGACGCCGAATACATGGCGATATGTCGCGTTGTTGAAGCGGTATCGCAGCGATCGATCGACCTGGGCGATGAGAATCGGAAGATTGTCGGCGATCGTGCGCAACGTTTCGCGGCTGCGCTCGAGTTCTGCCGTTCGCTCGTGTACGCGGGCTTCCAGTTCGAGCCGGTAATGGGCAAGCGCAGCTTCCGTCTCCTTGCGCCCCGTCACGTCGAGAATCACCGCGATGAAATGCAGCGGATCGCCGGTATCGTCGCGCACGATGGCTACGTTCAGGCTGACCCAGATTGTCTTGCCGTCCTGACGCACGCAGCGCTTTTCGATTGCATAGCTCTCGCGTCGGCCGGCGAGCAGGTCGACGATCGCTTCGCCGTCGGTGACCACGTGCTCGGGGTGCCAGATGTCGGCGAGGCGGCGGGCCTTCAGCGCATCGGCCGGGTATCCGGTTATTTCGCAGAACTTTGGATTGACGTCGGTGAATCGGCCATCGAGATCCACAATGGCTTTGCCCGTCGGCGTGTGCCTGAACACGCTCGCGAAACGCGCCTCACTGACCGCTAGCGCATAGCGATCCCGCGCGCGCGATTCGTCGGACCGGGCGATCAGACGTCGTTGCTCGACTTCGCGCGCCGCGAGGCGCGCAAGCTCGGCGAGCGCCGTCCGGTCCGCATCGTCGAAACAACGCGGTACCGTATCCATCACATAAAAGGTGCCGATCGTCGTGCCGTCGCCGAGCGCGAGCGGCACGGCGAGCGCCGATCTGAGGAAGGGCGCGCCGCAGACGAGCGGATTTTGCGAGAAGCGGGAATCGGCGCGCGTGTCGTCTACGGCGCTTGCGCCGCCGGCCTCGATGGCCAAAGCGCCGAACGGCACACTGTCGCGCGCCTTGTCCTCACTGAGTCCGATCCGAGCTTTGAACGATTGCCGCGATCCGTCCGTGAGCAAGATCAGCGCGATCGGCGCTCTGCATGCGTGCGCGGCGATTCGTGCAGTCCGCTCGAACACGTCGTCGAGTGCAGGATCGAGAGGGCCTTGGCGGCGGGCTTCATGAGCGGTATCGGCGGGCGCAGACATCGAATGTACAGACCATTATTGGTGTTGTCGCACGGTGCCGCGCGACCGACGCGGCACACTGCGACGCGTCGCGGCCTTCAGACGGCACGCGAAAAACTCGGATACAGGGGAATGCATTGCGGAGCGCGGACGTCGGCCAACGTCGCGTTCCATGCAGTACGCCTTGTGGATTGTTGGTCTGTAGCAGGGCAGGTATCGCCGCCGCGGGGCGCGATCGACTTGCCATGTACGCGTCTCTCGTGGCCTACGAGTATGCCATCGGCAGTCCTCTTCATCGGCCGCACAAGCGGTCGGCGTTGCGCTGAAACATCGGCCGTTGACAGCCGCGCGCGTTTGGTTTGCGTGCACGGCGCGAACGCTTTTTCGTCCGACGAGTGTTCGACGAGAAAAAGGGCGCGGATGAAAAATGCTTGTCTGGAAAAAGGGCCCATACCCTCCTTCGCTCCGCCGTGCGAGGGTTCGCGTCGCCGCCGCTGCCGGGACGCGACTCCGATAGCATGGCGCGAAGCGAGGGGGATACAGGGATGGTCGAGCGAGTAGGCGGCACAGGCGGCGCACGCGTCGAGGGCGAGGCGGGGGCGGCAAGCCCGCGCGTGCGGCCCGGCTCAGGTGCTGCGCGACGCAATGACGCAGCGCAGTCGTTGGCGGCGCGACTGCCGCAGCAAGGCACGAGCGCGAGCGATGTGACGTGGGGGGCAGGACGGGGTGCGGGCAAGCCTGGAGGCAACGACTCGGCGCAGTCTGCCATCGAGGCTGCGCAGCGCGCGACGAGCGTCGACGCACTGAAAAAAGTGCTCGACGAAGTGCGCACGCCGGCCGATTCGCAGCCGACGCCGCTGGCCGCGCTGTCCGACGACGATAAGTCCCGCGTGATCGGGGTTGTCGCGCTACGGGTCCCGCAGCTACCGAATGATTCCGACGATTCCGATGCTGCGCAAGCCTTGGTGCCGCCGC
>CBJMQH010000159.1:0-10374 GCA_966431825.1 uncultured Trinickia sp. | reverse complement strand
GCCCCCCGATCAGCGCGGGGAGCGCAGCCCCGACGCGGGCCGCGAAGCCTACGCCACGATGCGCCGCTTCGCGGACGACCTGAAGTCGCGCGGCCTGCTGATTGCATCCGAATCGTTGGCTTCCAGCAAGGACGCCGTGCGCGTCGAGATCCGCAACGGCGAGCATCGCCTCATCGACGGCCCGTTCGCCGAAGCGAAGGAGATGGTCGGCGGCTTCTACCTGCTCAATGTCGAGACGGAGGAGGAGGCGATCGCGATCGCCACCGAATGCCCGGCCGCCCGTTGGTGCACGGTCGAGGTCCGAAAACTCGCGCCTTGTTACGAGTAGGGTTTCACCGCAGTCGCTTTGTATGCGCAGGGTGTCGAATCGGGCCTGCCTCGCTCGTCGTACCGGTAGGCGTCCGATGATCGGACGCCCTCTTCGAGCAAGGAGCGAATGCGATGCGATTCATGATCATGGTCAAGGCGAATGCGACGAGCGAAGCCGGCGTCGTCCCCGGCCCCGACGACAAACTGATGATGGCGATGACGGCCTATCACGAAGCGCTGGCGAAGGCCGGCGTACTGCTCGACGCAACGGGTCTGCAACCGAGCTCGAAGGGCTGGCGCATCCGCTACAGCGGCGGCAGGCGGACCGTCATCGATGGGCCGTTCGCCGAGACGAAGGAGCTGATCGCCGGTTACACGTTGATCCAGGTGCGCTCGCGCGAAGAGGCGATGGAGTGGGCACGCCGGTTTCCGGCGCCGTTCGGTGAAGACGCCGATGGAGAAATCGAGGTGCGGCAACTTTACGAGTTCGAAGACGTCGAGCCGGCGCACGGTGCCGCGGGTTGTCCGAGCCTGGACCGGTTGAGCGACCCTGGCCGGTCGCGAGGCTGACCCGAGCATGTCCCACGCCCCCACTCACGCCGCCATCGAGGCGGTCTGGCGCATCGAAGCCGCACGCGTTGTCGCGCACGCGGCGCGGCTTGTGCGCGACGTCGGTATCGCCGAAGAGCTTGCGCAGGATGCGCTCGTCGCCGCGCTCGAACACTGGCCGAAGGACGGCGTGCCCGACAATCCGGGCGCATGGCTGATGGCCACCGTCAAGCACCGTGCGCTCGACAAGCTGCGCCAGGACGCATTGCACACGCGCAAGCACGAAGCGCTCGGCCACGATCTGGACGCGCTCGAAGCGCACATCGTGCCCGACTTCGTCGATGGGCTCGACGCTGCACGCGCCGACGATATCGGCGACGACCTGCTGCGCCTTGTGTTCACGGCTTGTCACCCGGTGCTGTCGACCGACGCGCGCGTCGCGCTCACGCTGCGGCTCATCGGCGGGCTCGCCACACATGAGATTGCGCGGGCGTTTCTTGTCTCCGAAGCCACGATCGCGCAGCGGATCGTGCGTGCGAAGCGCACATTGCGTGCGGCCAACGTGCCGTTCGAAGTCCCGCAGGCCGATGCACGCGCGGCCCGGCTCGACTCGGTGCTCGAAGTCATCTATCTGATCTTCAACGAAGGCTATGCGGCGACGGCCGGCGACGACTGGATCCGGCCCGCGCTCTGCGACGAGGCGCTGCGTGTGGGGCGCATCCTGGCCGAGCTCGTGCCCGCCGAGAGCGAGGTGCATGGGCTCGTCGCGTTGATGGAACTCCAGGCCTCGCGCCTGCATGCGCGGGTGGATGCGAAGGGGCGGCCCGTCCTGCTCGCCGATCAGGACCGGACGCGATGGGACCCGCTGTTGATTCGCCGTGGGCTGGCGGCGCTCGAACGGGCGCAGGCGCTCGGCGGCGCGCTCGGGCCGTATGCGCTGCAAGCGGCGCTTGCCGCGTGTCACGCGCGTGCGCACAGCGCGGCCGACACCGACTGGACGCAGATCGCCGCGCTCTATGACGCGCTGGCGCAGATCAGCCCTTCGCCCGTCGTCGAATTGAACCGTGCCGTCGCGGTCGGGATGGCCTTCGGCCCCGAAGCGGGCTTTGCGCTTGTCGAAGCACTGGCGGCCGACCCGGCGCTCGCGCGCTACCCGTGGCTGCCGAGCGTGCGCGGCGATTTCCTCGCGAAGCTCGGCAGGATCGACGAGGCGCGCACGGAATTCGAGCGCGCGGCATCGATGACGCAAAACGCCCGCGAACGCGAATTGCTGCTTGCGCGGGCTCGCATGACGCCGCGTGACGGCTAAGCCACCCCGTTCGCTCGAACGCACTGGCGCGGCGGCCGCGTTCGGGGAATGCAGCCCGCGCTGCGCAACTTGTCTCGCGCCTCAAGCCGGGACGCGACGCAAGAATTGCTCAATGCTCGTCGCAAGCGCAATGGGCGTCTCGTTCATCGGGTAGTGTCCCGCATTGCCGATGACATCGAGCTCCGCGTTCGGGTACCAACGCAGATAAGTCTCACGGGCAAGTGCCGCGTGAAAACGCGGGTCGTGCTCGCCGACGATCGCCTTGACCGGGAATGCGGCTTTCGCGCCGGCCACCGCGTCGCTGAAATCCGTCGTGGTCCATGCCGCGAGATAGGCCGCGAACGCGGCCTCGGACGCGCAGCGCATCGAGTAGCGCGCCTTCCAGGCAACCCACTCTGACGACAGACGGCCGCCTGTGCTGTGATCGATGATCGCCCGACGCTTCTCCTCGCTCGCGGCCACGCCGTCGAAGGCGGTACGCCTTGCGGCAGGGATCGGAGCGCCGCAGGCAGGCACGGGGGCAACGGCGACAAGCGCACGCACGCGCGCCGGGGCAACGAGTGCGATGCGCTCGCTCGCCATGGCGCCCATCGAATGGCCGACCAGGGAAAACCGCGCGAAGCCGAGCGCATCGGCCAGTGCGAGTGTGTCGCGGGCAATCTCGTCGATCGTAAAGTGCCCCGCGTGCCCGCGCATCGCGCCGTACCCGCGGTAGTCCATGCAGACATAGCGAAACGCCTCGCGATCGAGCGCGTCATGCAGGGGCGCGAACGATGCGCCGTCGCCGAACCAGCCATGCAGGACGATCACTGCATGCTCGCCGGTCCCGATGCCGTGGAACGTATTGGTCATTGGCCTTCCTCGCTTTTGCCAGTCAATCGAAGGCGCATCGTAGAGAGACTGGCGGCCATGCGCTTTTTGCGTCGGGCCGATTGCTATAGAGTTCGGGCCATGCGTCATGTTTCTTTCGATTCCTGCGAAACCACGCCGCGCGACATTGTCGTGACGGTCGCCGAGTACCCCGCCGCTACGATCTTCGCCGCCCATACGCACGGCTGGGGACAATTCGCCTACGCCGCCAGCGGCGTCATCTCCATCTACACCGACGACGGCAACTGGGTTGTGCCGCCCGAACGCGCGTTCTGGGTGCCGGCCGGCATCGGCCACGAAATGCGCATGGACGCAGCCGTCACGATGCTCAATGCTTTCGTGCGGCCCGCGCACCCGACACTCGGCGATATGACGCGATGCCGCGTGCTCGAAACGACCCCGTTGCTGCGCAGTCTGCTATGGGAGGCTGCGCAGCTGCCGGCTCAGTATTCGATGGAAGGCCGTGCTCACTGGACGATGGCCCTGCTGCTCGACGAGATCGCCTCGATGCGCGCGTTGCCGCTCAATGCGCCGTTGCCCGCGGATACCCGGCTCGCGGCCATCTGCAAGGCATTGCTCGACGCACCGAATCGCGAAGCCACGCTCGATGAAATCGCGATGCGTGCCGGGATGAGCCGCCGCACGTTCACCCGCCTCTTTCGTGCCCAAACGGGAATGAGCTTCGTGCAATGGCGGCAACAAGCCTGCCTGCTGTGGGCGCTCGTGCGCATTGCACGGGGCGATACGGTCACACGCGTGGCCGCCGATCTCGGTTACACGCCGAGCGCGTTCGCCACACTCTTTCGTCGCGTGCTCGGGACCGCACCCACTACGCACACTGGGTTGCACGGGCGCCGGATCGAGCAGCGCTGAGGCGGCGACCCGCGCGCCGCTCGCGCGTCTCTTCGTCGCCGGGCAGTTCCCACACGCCGCCCCCCTTTGCCTAAACGGGTTGGAATACCACGCGCTTCAACGATACGCTCCCCGAGTCTTACAAAACCTTCACCGCAGGCTCGTCGCAATAACCCCAAAGGAGCGATTCGATGACCTATCGGCTGGATCTCGCGCGCCCGGATCGGGCGATTGCCGCCGCACTGGCGGCCTGCGCTTGTGCATGGGCACCCGCGACAGCACAGGCGCACCCGGCGCCGCCGCTTCTCATGGCCGAACGCGCGCCCGTGACGCAATTCATCGTGAAGCTTGCCCGGCCGCAGGCACGTCTCGGCGAAGCGCGCGTCCGGCGCGGTGTCGCAGCCGGCGAAGGCGAGCCCCCGGCCATCCTCGAACGTGCCTTCGCACGCGCGCTGCGGGCGCTCGACGATGCACAGCACGACACAGCCGATGGCGCGCCGCGCCGTACCCGCCGAGCGGTGCCGACTATGGCGTTCGCTCGGGCGATGTCAGGCGGCGCACACGTCGTCGGCTTGCACGCAGCCCTCACGAGCGAAGCGGCAACGGCGCTTGCACAACGATTGAGCGCAGACCCCGCAATCGAATATGCGGAGCCCGATGAACGCTGGTTCGCGCTCGGTGCCCCGACCGATCCACTGTTCCGCCGTCAGTGGGGATTCGGCAGCGAGCCGGGCGCCGCGAATTTCATCCCCGCGTGGCGCATATCGACTGGAGCAACGCAGGTCGTTACGGCTGTCGTCGATTCGGGGCTTCGCCCGCACGCCGACCTCGCGGCGAACGTCTTGCCCGGATATGACTTCGTCACCGACATCGCGGCTGCGAACGACGGCGACGGCCGCGACGCCGATGCGTCGGACCCCGGCGACTGGCTTACGCCGTCAGACTCGCCGCTCTGTAATCCGACGGGAACGGCGGTCGGCAGCAGTTGGCACGGCACACACGTCGCAGGCATCATCGGGGCCGCGGCGAACAACGGGATCGGCGGAGCGGGCGGAAACTGGCATGGGCGCATTCTGCCCGTGCGCGTGCTCGGTCGCTGCGGCGCGCAGATGAGCGATATTCTCGACGCCTTGCGCTGGTCGGTCGGGCTGCCGGTGCCGAACGTGCCGGATAACCGCCATCGCGCGAGGATCGTCAATCTGAGCATCGGCAACGCGATGCCCTGCAGCCGCGCGAGCCAGGACGCCATCGACGATGCGCGCGGCGCAGGCGCCACCGTCGTTGCCGCCGCAGGCAACGACTCGGGGCCCGTGAATCAGCCCGCCAGTTGCAACGGTGTGATTGCGGTCGCGGCGTTGAATCGTGACGGCAATCGCCTCGAATACAGCAGCGTCGGGCCGCGCGTCGATCTCGGTGCGCCCGGCGTCGCCATCCTCTCCACGTCCAACGCCGGCACCCAAGCACCGGGGGTGGACTCGTACGGCGAACACAGCGGCACGAGCGGTGCGGCGCCGCATGTTGGCGCAGCCATCGGGCTGATGCTCGCACTGGATCCGACGCTCACGCCCGATTCGATCGCCCAGTTCCTGCGAGAATCGGCACGCCCCTACCCTGCCGCTTCGAATTGCGCCCCTGTTGCCGGCGAAACCGTCTGCGGCGCCGGCATGCTGGATGCCGCACGCGCCGTAGAGGCTGTCGCGGCCGCCCGCGCTAGCAAGGGCGGCACGCCCCTACCGGCGGTCGATTGACGCGACTGTCCGAGGCGACCCATGCGCCTCTCCCGGTTCGACTCGATTGCCGCCTACGCAGCACAGGTGAAGCGAAGCACGCCATCCTCACCTTCGATGCGCCGCACTTCGCCCGCATGCCAGAGCCAATGCAGGTGAGCGAGCGCTTCGCCTAGCGCGAAGGTCAACTGGTGCAGGTCCAGCGGCCGCTTGAACATCATGGGCACAATCTCCGCTGCCGTGCGCGGGGCGCTTGCACAAGCCTCGCGCACTTCGGCGAGACGTGCATCGTGGTGCGCGCGCAGTTGCGCCACGCGCGTCGACAATCCGCGGAACGGCTTGCCATGCGACGGCAGTACCAGCGTGTCGCCCGGCATCGGCTCATAGCGGGCCAGCGAATCGAGGTACAGCGCGAGCGGGTTGCTTTCAGGCTCCATGTCGAAGACCGACACGTTTGTGGAAATGCGGGGCAGCACCATGTCGCCCGAAATCAGGATGGAACCGCCCTGCGCGCCTGCGCCGTCCGAGAACAGCGCGCAATGTTCGGGGGAATGGCCGAAACCGGTCACGACCTGCCAGCGGCGCGCGCCGATCGTCAGTACGTCGCCTTCGCGCAGGCGGCGAAACTGCGGCGGAATCGCCGGAACGAGCTTCGGGTAATAGCTGCGGCGCAAGCGCAGTTGTTCGAGCGAATCGGGGTCGCTTACGCCATGCCGCGCGAAGTGGCGCGCGGCGCCTTCGCCACCGGCGTTCGAGCCGTCGCCGGCGGCCATCACGCGGCCTTGCATGTACTCGCCGAGCGTAATCCAGAGCCGCACCTGCCAGCGCGCGCGCTCGCCGCCCGAACAGATCCAGTCGGCAAGGCCCAGATGATCGGGGTGGCAGTGCGTCACGATCGTGCGCAGCACGGGTAACCCGCCAAGATGCGCGTCGAAAACCTGCTCCCAATGGGCCTTGATGGTTTCGTCGGAGATACCGCAATCGACGACGGTCCATCCTTGCTGTCCGTCGATTTCGTCGCGCAGCAACCAGAGGTTGATGTGGTCGAGCACGAATGGAAGCGGCATGCGCAGCCAGAGCACGCCGGGCGCCACCTCTTGCACCTGGCCCGGATCGGGCAGGCGATCGGCAAACGGATAGTCCAACTGATGTTCGAGAGCGTTCATTGTTATCGCTTAGGAGGCGCGGATTCGGTTGCGGCGCGCTCGATTATACGAGCGCGGGGCATTTTTGCTTGCAACGCGCATACAGCATGCCGCGGCGGTGGGATAGGGGCACGTCTCGCAGGCACCGCCAGAGGATTAGGCAAAAAACAGAGAGAATCGTGCTCGCATCCGGCGGTCCGGGCTCCGATAATTTGCGCACGCCAACCGTTGCCGGGACAGGGCGAAGCGCGGCAGAAGCGCGACTTGCGCGTTGTCTTGGCGACATTCACTCGACGGAGCTTCAGGATGCGCTATAGAAAATTCGGCAATACCGGTTTGTTCGTGTCGGAACTGTGTCTCGGCACGATGACGTTCGGCGGCGTTGAGGGTCAGATGTGGAGTCACATCGGCAAGCTGGAGCAAAACGATGCAGAGCGTTTGATCGGCGCGGCGCTGGATGCGGGGATCAACTTCATCGACACGGCGAATGTTTATGCCGACGGTCGCTCCGAGACGATCACGGGGCAGGCGCTGAAGAATTTGAAGGTGCCGCGCGAGAATGTCGTGATCGCGACGAAGGTGCTCGGCGAGAGCGGCACGAAGTCGACGAATTCGCGGGGGCTGTCGCGCTACCACATCATGGGTGCGATCGAAGCGAGCCTTGCGCGGATGCAGCTGGACCATGTCGACCTCTATCAAGTGCATGGTTTCGATCCGGCCACGCCGATCGAAGAGACGCTGTCGGCCCTCGATGCGCTCGTGCGCGGCGGGCGCGTGCGCTACATCGGCGTATCGAACTGGGCCGCCTGGCAGATCATGAAGGCGCTCGGCATATCGGAGCGACTGGGCTTGGCGAGCTTCGCCTCGCTGCAGGCGTATTACACGGTGGCCGGCCGCGACCTGGAACGCGAGATCGCACCGCTTCTGCGCAGCGAAGGGTTGGGGCTGATGGTGTGGAGCCCGCTTGCGGGCGGACTGCTTTCGGGCAAGTACGGCCGTGACACGGCGGTTTCACAGGACAGTCGGCGCGCGTCGTTCGACTTCCCGCCCGTGAACCGCGACCGTGCCTACGATCTCGTCGATGCGATGCGCCCGATGGCCGCGACGCGCGGCGTGTCGGTGGCGCAGATCGCCCTCGCGTGGCTGCTGCACCAGGATGTTGTGACGACGGTCATCATCGGTGCGAAGCGCCTCGATCAACTGGAGGACAACATCGCGGCGACGGGCGTGCGGTTGAACGGCGACGAACTGGCCACGCTCGATACGTTGAGCGTATTGCCGTCGGAGTACCCGGGCTGGATGCTCGAGCGTCAGGGTGGCGTGCGGCGCGAGCAGCTTGCCGGGTCTGGAGAGCGTTGATGCCGCTCGTTGCCCTCCTCGACCGATTGACGGGGCCGACGTTCGACGGGAAGGCGACGACGGCCATCGACGGCGTTCATATCCACCGTGTTTGGCACCCGGGGCCGCCGCGCTATCACATGCAGCGGCCGTTGTTCGCCGTGATCGCGCAGGGATCGAAACGGATCCTTGTGGGCAGTGAGCGCTACGAGTACGACTCGTTTCATTACCTCGTTTCGTCGGTCGATCTGCCCGTTGCGGCGCAGGTCGTCTCGGCGAGCCCCGAGCGGCCCTATCTCGGCATGCGGCTCGACATCGATCTGTCGCTCGTGCGCGAACTGATTCACGACGCTTCGCTGCCGCCGCCCGGTAATGCGGCAGCGACGGCGCCGGGGGTCTGTGTCGCACCGTTGACGGACGTGATTCTCGACCCTGTGCTGAGGCTGTTGCGGCTGCTCGACACGCCGGCCGACATCCCTGTGCTGGCGCCGATGATCAAGCGGGAGATTCTGTATCGGCTGCTCACGAGCGGGCATGGCGAGCGGTTGCGGCAGTTCGCATTGCAGGACAGTCATACGCTGCGGGTTGCGAAGGCGATTACGCTGCTGCGAGAGAATTTTCGCGAGCCGCTTCGCGTGGATACGCTGGCGGCGACGGCGCATATGAGCGTGTCGTCGTTTCATCAGCATTTCAAGGCGGTGACGACGATGAGTCCGCTGCAGTATCAGAAGCAGCTGCGGTTGCACGAGGCGCGCCGGCTGATGTTCGCCGGCGACGGCGACGTGGCACACGCGGCTTACAGCGTCGGATATGAAAGCGCGTCGCAGTTCACGCGTGAATACGGGCGGCTGTTCGGCGCGCCGCCGCTTCGGGATCGGCGCAGGTGGATTTCGGAGCCGGGAGGGGGACAGGAGTCGCCCCCAATCGCCTAGGCGAGGTTTCCTTAACTTGAACTGAATTATCGAGTGCAGTTTGTCCGTCTGTCGGGGCTCTGCTGTTCACCGCATTGTCCGTCGTTCCCAAATAGGGGGCATCCTTGTAAACGCGAGCCAGCCCGAGCGGGTCGATCCATTGCGTCGGGTTGGGCGCGTACTGATACAGGTTGAAACCGCCAGCAAGACGTATCGAATCGTGACTAATGGAACGGCCCGTCGTAGTGTCATAGTATCGATACCGGTTGTACGCAAGCCCCGTCTCCGGATCGTGCTGCTGCCCCTGAAATCAGATCACGACACCCGAGCCATTTTATGCCATTCGCCGACTTATGGACTACCTACGAACCCATAGGCAACGCTCTCAATGCGAATCCAATCGCACAAAAATTCCAATGCCGCCTCGTTTTCACACGAAATCCGTACGGAGGCGTGATCGCCCACCAACTTCAATTCGAATTTATTGATCGAATTGTTATAACCCCAGTTCCGTAGCAGAAGGTGGCTAACTCCTATGAACGATAGCTCAATAATAACTTCATCATAGTGGCTGGGCCAGCGTTTCGGGGTTACCTTCGGTTTGGTTCTGGTAACGAACTTGGCGATCAACAAAGGGTCGTCACATCTAAAATTGGCACCAATAAGCTCGGCTCCATCGAACGATGGGAAATCACCGTAGAGAGAGATCAAAGCTTGCGGGTTCATCACCCTTTCGTGCGTGTTCATTTTTTGTTCCGACAATCAAAGTAGTAGTGATCGCTCATCCCATCAACTGAGCCTGTTCGAGGTCTTTCCTCCGGTCGAACGTTATGGTGCGAGGGCTGATCGCCAACGCCTCCTTCTCCAAAGAAATGTCCGGCAGAATGGTCCTGAATAATGACATTCTTTCCATTGACCCGATAGGTCAACTCCCTGGTCATAATTGGTTGTTTGTCATCACCAAGGACCCGAGCGCCGGTCGAGTCAGTCAACGGAACCATTTTTTGACTGATTGGCTGTTGTGACACCGGGATACCGAGTTGACGACGAATATCCCGCAAGCTTGCTCTGCGGAACTTACTACATGGATCGCAGGGGCAACGCACAAGTCCCAGTGGATCAATCCACTGAATCGGGTTAGGTGCGTACTGTTGCAGATTCAAGCCGCCGGCGAGACCAATGGGGTCGGTGCTAAGGAACCGGCCCATCGCCGGATCGTAATATCGATACCGGTTGTATCTGAGCCCGGTTTCCGCGTCTTCCTGCTGCCCCTGAAACCGAATCGGATTGCGCGGTGTGATCCCGGCCACCTTCGACGCCCGCTCGATCACCTTCCTCGCTTCGCCCCAAGCCTTGTACGACGC
>CBJMQH010000158.1:0-10615 GCA_966431825.1 uncultured Trinickia sp. | reverse complement strand
CGAGACCATCCGTCGGCTGCGTGCGCTGCCGAACTTCCAACATGTACCCATCATCGCGATCTCGGCCGGCGTATCCGAGTACGACGCCCAGCGAAGCCTCGGAGCCGGCGCCAACGCTTTCCTGATGAAACCGGTCAGTCTGAGTCAACTTCAGGTACACCTGACCGCACTGCTCGACATCCGCTGGATCTACGAGGAAGGATCACCGGCTTTGCTGGACGAGCACATCACCAAGCCACCTTCCGCCGTACTTGGGCGTCTGCGCCAACTTGCCCAAGCATTTCGACGTGACACGTTATCACTCGCTCGCGATCGAGCGCGACACGCTGCCCGATTGCCTCGAGATCTCGGCGTGGACTGAAGACGGTGAGATCATGGGCGTGCGCCACAAGACGCTTCCCGTCGAAGGCGTGCAGTTCCATCCCGAGTCGATCCTCTCCGAGCACGGCCACGCACTGCTCGAGAATTTCATCAACGCAACGAAAGCTGCGCGCGCGAGCGTTGCCAGCGCAGCCTGAGTAATCCGCTTCGCGCGAGGAGAGCCGGATCATGACCATCACGCCACAGGAAGCCTTGCAGCGCACGATCGAGCACCGTGAGATCTTCCACGACGAAATGCTCCATCTGATGCGCCTCATCATGCGCGGCGAGATGTCGCCCGTCATGGCTGCGGCAATCATCACCGGGCTGCGCGTCAAAAAGGAAACCATCGGCGAAATCACCGCCGCGGCCACGGTGATGCGCGAATTCGCGAATCATGTCGAAGTAGCCGACAACGCGAATTTCGTCGACATCGTCGGCACGGGCGGTGACGGCTCCCATACGTTCAACATCTCGACGGCCTCGATGTTCGTGACCGCAGCGGCCGGCGCGAAAGTCGCGAAACACGGCGGTCGCGGCGTATCGAGCAAATCGGGCAGCGCGGACGTGCTCGAAGCGCTCGGCGTGAACATCGATCTGCAGCCGCCACAGGTCGCCGAATCGATCGCGCAGACAGGCATGGGGTTCATGTTCGCCCCCAACCATCACCCCGCGATGAAGAACATCGCCCCTGTGCGGCGCGAACTCGGCGTGCGGACGATCTTCAATATTCTGGGCCCGCTGACGAATCCGGCCGGCGCGCCGAATCAGCTGATGGGCGTGTTCCATGCCGACCTCGTCGGCATCCAGGTGCGCGTCATGCAACGGCTCGGCGCGAAACACGTGCTTGTCGTCTACGGCAAGGACGGGATGGACGAGGTCTCGCTCGGCGCCGCGACGCTCGTCGGCGAATTGCGCGACGGTCAGGTGCACGAGTACGAGATCCATCCCGAGGACTTCGGTCTGCAGATGGTTTCGAACCGCACGCTGAAGGTCAACGACGCGCAGGAATCCAAAACGATGCTGCTGCAGGCATTGGAGAACCGGCCCGGCGTCGCGCGCGAAATCGTCACGCTCAACGCGGGCACGGCGCTTTACGCCGCGAACATCGCGGCCTCGATCGCCGACGGCATCCAGCTTGCACGCGAAGCGATCGCAACGGGCCGCGCACGCGAGAAGGTCGACGAGCTCGTACGCTGCACGCAGCAGTTCAAGCGCTGATCGCCCCGCCGCTCTCGTCAGCACGACGGCGCGGCAGCAGTCAAACAAAACATCGAACAAACGGTCAAACGTCCAACATCAAAAAAGGAAAGGCTCCCGCTCATGAGCGACATCCTCGAACGCATCATCGCCGTCAAGCGTGAAGAAGTCAGCGCGGCCGAGCGCTCTGCCCCGCTCGAAGAGTTGCGCCTCGAAGCATCGGCGCGCGATTTGCGCGACTTCGTCGGCGCGCTGCGCGCGAAACACGCAGCCGGTGCACCGGCCGTCATTGCCGAGGTAAAGAAGGCAAGCCCGTCGAAAGGCATTCTGCGCGAGCACTTCGTGCCGGCCGAGATCGCCCGCTCCTATGAGCATGGCGGCGCCGCCTGCCTGTCCGTGCTCACCGACGTTCAGTTCTTCCAAGGCAGCGCAGCTTATCTTGAAGCGGCGCGTGCCGCGTGCTCGCTGCCCGTCTTGCGCAAGGATTTCATCATCGACCCGTACCAGGTCGTCGAGGCCCGAGCGATGGGCGCCGATGCGATTCTCTTGATCGCCGCCGCGCTTTCGACCGAACAAATGCAGGACCTCGAAGCATTTGCGCATTCGCTGGGCCTTGCGGTACTCGTGGAAGTGCACGACGAGCGCGAGCTTGGCGCGGCACTGACGCTGAAGACACCGCTCATCGGCATCAACAACCGTAACCTGCGGACGTTCGAGACGACGCTCGATACGACGCTCGGCATGCTCGACGCGCTGCCTGAAGACCGTATCGTGGTGACCGAGTCCGGCATCCTCTCGCGTGCGGACGTCGAACGCATGCGCGCGCACGACGTGCATACGTTCCTCGTCGGCGAAGCGTTCATGCGCGCCGAGGACCCGGGCGCAGAACTCGCCAAGATGTTCTTCTGAGCGACGCGGCTCGCGCGTTCTTGTTTTGTCCCGCCGCGTTGCCGCGGCATTCTTACCGTTGGATCAGGACCTCATGGGCATCGAAAGGGAACTCAAACTGGCGCTGCCGACGGAGCAAGCGCAGGCCGCAGAGCACGTCCTGGCCGCCCACACGCAGGACGCCGCCCGTGACGTCCCGCTCGTCAATATCTATTTCGACACGCCGACGCACGAACTGACGCAAGCGAAAATCGCCCTGCGCCTGCGCAATGCGTCGGGAGGCTGGCTGCAGACGCTGAAAGCGGCCGGCAGTGCCGCCGGTGGGTTTCACAGCCGGCACGAGTGGGAAATGCCGGTAGCGGGCGCCGCGCTCGAGCTCGACGCCCTGCTCCGCCTCTGCGACGACGCACCGGCCGCCGCGGCGTTGCATGCGGCGGCACCGGCGCTGACGGCGCTGTTCAAGACCGATTTCACGCGCCGACTATGGCGTATCCGATTCCAAGGCGCGTTGATCGAAGCGGCGATCGATCGTGGCGAAGTGGTCGCGGAAGTCGGCGGCGAAACACGACGTGCACCGATCAGCGAGATCGAGCTCGAACTCATCGAAGGCGATGAAGCCGCACTGCTCGCGCTTGCCGGCGAACTGCGCGCGGCAGTACCAGGTCTCGTGCCCGACGACGTCAACAAGGCACAGCGCGGTTATCGCCTGCTTGCGCAAGCATGACCGCCGGCAAGGCACACACGCGCCAGAGCGCGCAACCGTCGCTTTTCGACGATGACGATGTCGGGGCGCCTGCCGGCGACCTCGGCCCCAGGCGTACATCGGGTCAGCGTTCGGCGTCTTCACCGGCGCCGCTTGCCGCGCCGGCCCCGGCTGCAGCCGGCCCCTGTGGCCTCGTTGCTCCGCTTGAACGGCAGTTCGACGCATTGCCGGCCGCTTGGCGCGCGCATTTGCAACCGTTTCTCGACAGCGACGCCTATGCGCCGCTCGTACGCTTCGTCGATGCGGAGTTGGCCGCCGGAAAAACCGTGTACCCGGCCGACGTCTTCCGCGCGCTGCGCCTGACGAGCCCCGACGAGGTCGAGGTCGTCATCGTTGGGCAGGATCCGTATCACGGCGACGACAAGGGTCATCCGCAAGCGCATGGGCTGGCGTTCTCGGTGCCCGCGCCTGTCCGACCGCCGCCGTCGCTGCGCAACATTTTCAAGGAAATTGCGGCCGAATTCGGCCACGAGGCGCCGCGCCACGGTTGCCTCGATGCATGGGCCCGGCAAGGCGTTTTGCTGCTCAACACCGTGCTGACGGTCGAGCAAGGCCGCGCAGCCAGTCATGCGAAACGCGGTTGGGAACAGTGCACCGACACGTTGATTCGCGAGCTGGCCCAACGCCACGAACATCTCGTCTTCATGCTCTGGGGCGCCCACGCACAAGCAAAACGCGCGCTGCTCGATGCACGGCCGCATTGCGTCCTCGAAGCACCTCATCCGTCGCCGCTATCGGCGCATCGGGGCTTTCTCGGCTGCGGACACTTCGCGCAAGCGAATGCCTATCTCGTCAGCCAAGGCCGACGTGCAATCGACTGGCGATTGCCGGAAATCGACGGCGGCAAGGTCTAAATGGCCCCGACGCTGTTGGCAGCGGCCGGCCGTAGCCTCCACCGGCCGCTGATGCACGGTTAGGCAAGTGCCGCGATCGCTTCGCGGGCGCCGGCAATCGCTGCGGTCGCTGCATCGGGGCCCAGGTTCAGGCCTTCGGCATAGACAAACGTGACATCGGTGATGCCGATGAAGCCGAGGAACGTCTTGAGGAACGGCGTTTGGCTGTCGCTGGGCGTGCCGACGTACTTGCCGCCGCGCGCCGACGCGACGAACGCCTTCTTCCCCTTCACGAGACCTTCGGGACCGTTCGCCGTGTAGCGGAACGTAATGCCTGCACGCGCGATCCAGTCGAAATACGTCTTCAGCTGCGACGAGACACCGAAGTTATACATCGGGGCGCCGATCACGATCAGATCCGCGGCCTGCAGTTCAGCGATCAGGGCTTCGCTACGTGCGGCGATGGCTGCCTGCTCGGGCGTGCGCTGGTCGGCCGGCGTGAAGAACGCGCCGAGCACGGCGTCGTCGAGGTGCGGCAGCGGATCGGCCAGCAAGTCGCGGACGACGACTTTCGCGCCCGGGTTCGCCTGTTGCAGCTTGGCTGTCGTTTCGTTGGCGAGCATCGTCGAGTTCGCGCCTTGCGAACGGGCGGCCGAATTCAGTTGCAGGATCGTCGTCATGTCTGGCTCCAAGTGGGGGGCGCGATGTTGCGCGAGTGGAGCCATTGTGTTTCGCCCGGCGTCGCCGAAAAAGTAGGGGCGCGGCGACGCATTGTTGCACCACTGGAACGATAAGGCCGATCCAACGCGGATCGGCCTGTTCTTGCCGCGGCGGCGCGGCGTTTCGGCTCAACCGAGCAGCCAGCGATCGCGCGCGGCACGCACGGGTGCACCGCGCTTTTCCTCCGCGACGACGAGCTTGTAGCGCGTGACTTCCGGGCCGTCCAGCCGCACGCGCGCCACACGCAATTCGTCGCGCCGGAACGCATGGACTTCGACCGCGGCGCCAGGCTGGTAACGGCCAAGCAGCGAGTCGAGATTTGAGCCCGTCACACGCAGCCCATCGATTGCAATCAGCACATCGCCCGCCGACAGCCCGGCCTTCTGCGCCGCGCTGCCGTCGTGTACGGCGGTAAGCGTGCAATCGGCGCCGCCGCGCACGCGGACGCCGAGTGACGGCTTGGCCGCAGCCGCCGCCCCGTTCTTGCCGTTGCCCATTTCAGGCGTAAGCGCCACGCCAAACGGCGCGAGCAGCGTTTCCAGCGGCAGATCGCGCGTGCCGTTGACCGCTTCGTCGAACAGCTCGCCGAGCTCGACGCCGGTCGCTTCCGCGATCAATGCATGGACGTCGGCTTCGCCGATACCCACCGGCTTGCCACTATAGAAGCCGCGGCCGTAGCGCTGCCAGAGTAGCCGCATCACGTCGTCGAGCGACTTCCGATGACCGGTGCTGGCGCGGATCGCAAGATCGAATGCGAGTGCAACGAGCGATCCTTTTTGGTAATAGCTGACGATCGCGTTGGGGGCGTTTTCGTCCTGGCGGTAATACTTGATCCAGGCGTCGAACGAGCTCTCGGCGACGCTCTGCTTGAATCGACCGCTGCAACGCAACACGCCCCCGACCGTCTTGCCGAGCAGCACGAGATAATCGGCAACACTGATCGATTTGCTGCGCACAAGCATCAGATCGTCGTAGTACGACGTGAAGCCTTCGAACAGCCAGAGCAGCGACGTATAGTTCTCGCGCGTCAGATCGTAGGGCACGAAGGCCGCAGGCTTGATCCGCTTGACGTTCCACGTATGGAAGTACTCGTGACTGCAAAGACCCAGGTAGGTGCGATAGCCCTCCGACGTCTCCGGGCGGCCGAGCACCGGGAGGTCGGTGCGATTGCAGATCAGCGCCGTCGATGCGCGATGTTCGAGACCGCCGTAGCCGTCGCTGACGGCCTGCGTCATGAAGACGTAGCGGGCCACCGGTGCTTTTTTCGTGCGCGGCTCGAACAGTGCGATCTGCGCCTCGCAAATACGCTGCAAGTCCGTTGCGAGCCGGGCCATGTCCACCGAGACAGTGCGCCCCGCGATTACGATGTCGTGCGGGACCCCGTGCGCTTCGAACGTCGTCAGCGCAAATTCGCCGAGCGTAACGGGATGATCGACGAGTTCGTCGTAATTCGCTGCCTGGTATTGCCCGAACCCGTAGCGCTTCGTGCCGCGCGCTTCGGTCATGGCCGTCGCGACGCGCCAGCCGCGATAGGCGGACCCGGCGGGCTTCTGGATGTCGACGACGCACGGCGCGTCTTCGCGTCCGAGCACCGCCAAGAAGACGCTCGTCCCGTTGAAAAAACCCGTGGTGTCATCCAGATGCGCGGCGCGCACGGACAAGTCCCATGCATAGACTTCGTAGCGCAGCGTCAGCGCGCCTGCTTTGACGGGCGCGGCCTGCCACGTCTGCTTGTCAAGCTTCTCGATCCTGACCTTGCGCCCTGCTTCGTTCACGGCACGCAGCGTCACGATGTTGCGCGCGAATTCGCGAATCATGTAGCTGCCCGGGATCCAAGTGGGCAGCGAGAAGCGTTGCCCCGCGGGATCCGGGTCGGTCACCGTGACGGTGACCTCGAAAAGATGCGCGGCGGGTTGCTTGGGGACGATCGTGTAGCGAATCGGCTTCATCGTTTTGTCGGAAAGCGGCTCTCGAAAGGACGAATCGTACGGCAATCAGAAAAAAAACGCGCGGTGCCTGGGGCCGCCGCGCATTTTGTACTGCCTTCGTTCGGATTTGTGCACGGCTTATCTTCTGGAGCCGCGCCCCGTTGTCAGTGCTCGCCGTTCAGCGCGCTGTCGAGTTCCTTCGCCGACACGGCGCCGGGCAGACGGCGGCCGTCGGCCAGGATGATCGTGGGCGTGCCGGTGACATTCATGCCGCGGCCGAGCGCCAGATTCTTGTCGATTGCGCTCGTGTCGCAGTTGCCGCTGACGCTTTGCGGCGCTTTATGGTCGACCATCCAGGCCTGCCAGCTCTTGGCACGATCGGTCGCGCACCAGATCGCGCGCGACTTCGTCTCCGAATCCGGCGAGAGGACGGGATACAGGAACGTATACACGGTCACGTTATCGAGCGACTTCAGCGTCGATTCGAGCTGCTTGCAATACGGGCAATTCGGGTCCGAGAAGACGGCCATCTTGCGGCTGCCGTTGCCCTTGACGACCTTGACGGCGTCGCCGAGCGGCAGGCTCGCGAAGTCGACCTTGTTCAGCTCGGCGAGTCGCGAGTCGGAGAGGTTCGCGCGCGTTTTCGTGTCGACGAGGTCGCCGGCGATGACGTAATTGCCGGACGCGTCCGAATAAATCATTTGCGAGCCGAGGTTCACCTCGTAAAGACCGGCAATCGGCGATTTTTCGATGCTTTTGATCTTGATTTCGGGCAGGCGCGCCTGGAGCGTCGACTTGAGCTTGTCGGTGGCCTGGTCGGCGTGCGCCGTGCAGCCGAGCGTCAACGCGGCGGCAGTGACCGCGGCGATGGCGATGCGGATGGCTGAGGGCATGTTTGAATCCTTCTATCGGGGGCCGGACGGCAACGCTGCCGCACGGCACGGTAATCAATCAAGGGGCGGATGCGACGCGGGTGCTTGACCCTAGCCGAGCGCGGCGGACACGAGCCAGCGTTTGACGAGCGGCTGTGCAGCCACGAGGGCCATGCCCGTATTGCGCACTGCGCGCGCGATGGTGCCTGGTACGGAGAATAGCCGCTGGAGGCCGTCCGTGGCCAGCGTCAATGCACCGATGTCCTCGCGACGCGCCCGCTCGTAGCGGCGCAGCAGTATTGGGTCGCCCAGATCGCGAAATGGTTCCTTGGCAGCGAGCACATCGACGAGCGAGGCGACATCCCGCAGCCCGAGATTCATTCCTTGCCCGGCAAGTGGGTGAATGAGGTGCGCGGCGTCGCCGACAAGCGCGACGCGCGGCGCGATAAGGCGATCGACCGATTGCAGCGCGAGCGGGAAACCATGGGCACGGCCGACGCATTCGAGCGCGCCGAGCCGGCGATGAGTGGCCGCCTCGACTGCCGCTTCGAGTTGGGCGGGTGCCAGCTCCAGCAGTTCGCGCGCGTGTTCGGTGCGCGCGGACCAGACGAGCGAGACGTGTCCGTCGGGCAGCGGCAGGAGCGCGATGATCTCGCCGTCGTTGAACCATTGCCAGGCGGTTTCGCCATGCGGCTTTTCGGCCTTGAAGTTCGCCACGATGCCCGTTTGGCGGTAGTCGCGCCGGCTGACATTGGCATCGATCTGTGCGCGGACCCAGGAATGCGCTCCGTCTGCGCCGACGACGAGATCGGCCTCGATGACGCGGCCGTTCGCCAGGGCCAATTGCGCGCAATCGGGCCGGATGTCGAGTCCCTGCCCGCGCGAGTCGATCCACGTGGCGTTCGGCTGGAAGCGCAGCGCGGCATCGAGGGCGTGCTCGATCAGCGACGATTCGGCGATCCATGCGAGCTGCGGTACGGCGGCCTGATAGGCAGAGAAGTGCAACTCGGCGAGGGCATCGCCGAAGACGCGCATGTCGTAGACGGGCGAGAGCCGGTCGCGGTCGAGCGCCTGCCAAATGCGCAGGCGTTCGAGCAGCGCTTGAGAGCTGGCCGACAGCGCGTAGATGCGGGCGTCGAACGGCACGTCGGTCGGACGGGGGGCGGCCGGCTGAGCGATCAGGGCGACGCGCTGGCCCGCCTGGGCGAGGGCGAGTGCGGCACTTTTGCCGATGAGGCCGCCGCCGACGACGGCGACGTGAAACGTCTGTTGATTCGCGGTCATGGTCGAGGATTATAGCTGCGGTGCAGTGGCGCGCTTTGATTGGCGCGACTGCGGCAAAACGCCGTGCGGCTGGCGGGGGGGCGGGATCGGCGCTTGCGCGGTCATGACGCTTGTTTCGCGGGAGGCTGACCAGGTTGACGCAGAGGACGCAGGACATGAAAAAGGCGACGGTCCCGGCGCTGGCCGGACACGGGTACGACATCATCAAACGTTTCTATATCCGCCTATTCGATGCCGATCCCGAGTTGAAAAAAGGTGTTCGACATGGTGCATCAGCACGAAGCGAGGATTCATTATGCTGTGCTCGAGCCGGATTTGTTTGCGCAGTGACGGGGCGATAAGCCACGACCGTCACGGACAGCTACGAGCAAACCGCAAGAGAAAAGCGCAGTTGCGCCAGCCATCGTGAGATAGAGGTAGCCGACAGAGGCTGCGGGCCAAAGACTGGGAGTAGCGAAGATCGCCACCCCGACGCTGCTCGTCATAAACAGGCTGTTGGCGCGAAAGCGGCCAAGCAGATGCATCGGACACTCGGCCAGGAAACGTGTTTCGCTTCTTAACCGCACGAGCGCGAATCCGGCTCCGAGAGCGAAATGGAGCAACAACAGAAGAGGAAAGCCCGAGACAGACGGGACGAGGGCAAGTATGCCCGCCATACCTCCGATGAGGGCAGCATCGGTGCGGATCGATGTGAGGGAAGCATTGGCGAATCGAGCAAGCCATAGACCGACGAGCAACGCGCCGACCGACCATGCGGCTTCGATCATCGAGTAGCTGACGCTGGAACCGTGCAGATGCACGCCGACGAGGCCGGGCAACAATGTATTGGTGATCTGTCCGATTGAAAATACCAGGGCAGCGCAGCTCGCAATGGCAAACAATCGGCGGTGCGTCAGGTAAAGCATGGGTCCGGCGGAGAAAACGCCGCACCGCCCAACCGACCGAGAACCATGGTTGGCAATGTTCAGCGTTGGCAGCAAACCCCAACTGAGCGCGGTCAACAGGAGTGCGCAGACGGAAATGCCAGCCAAAGCGTGGATGTAATCTGTGACTGCCACAACAGCACCGCCTGACGCCGTGCCGACGATCAACGCAATTTGTGCTGTCGAATTCAGGGCGGCCAGATACCTTGGCCGTCCGAGTTGAGGGAGGTGCGACTTCAGAAAGAAGTCCATCGCACCGCCCACGATGATGCTAAACCCGCTGATTAGGACCACGGTGACGGCGATCCAGTGGATCGCCGCTCCGCCAATACGCACTGCCATGGCAAAAAGCGGAATTCCACCGGCTAGCGCAATGCCGAAATGGCCGACAATCAAAATCGCCTTTTTCTTGCGAACGAAATCGACCGCTGTCCCGAGAAGCGGCGAAAGGACGAGGCTGGCGACGGTGGAAGTCAGCAGAATCGTTCCAACGGCATCTGCTCGCCCAGTGGCCTGCACCGCCGACCACGCAACGACGACCAGTTGATAACCGATTCTGAAGAAGTTGATCGCGGCCAGCGCTGCGAAAACCCAAACGAGCCTGGTGGGGGCGGCGTTTGGCTCCAACCCGGTCGACTCGGCATTCGCTGCGTCATTCGTCATGATTGGGAACAGCCGCTACATTATTGTAGATAGGTATATGCAGTTTCCGACAAAAGGGAACGATAGGTAAGCCCATAGCGTTATACACATCGGGACGCCGGGATCGAGAGAAGCAAGAGTCGTTATCATTCAATGACTTGCAAGCTGCGCTTGTAAACTCTGCGGGGATCGCGTTTACTTT
>CBJMQH010000157.1:0-10624 GCA_966431825.1 uncultured Trinickia sp. | reverse complement strand
CAGATGCGCCCCCATCCTGCCGGCAGCGTGCCTTTCTCATCGAGCAGCAGTTGGGCGCCTTGCCGCAGGTGGAATTCGTCGAGTTGCATCCAGTCGAGCTGGCGCATGACGCTCGGAATCTGCGCGTAGAGCGCCACTTCCGGGCGGTACAGCACCACTGCGTTGCCGTTCGCGGCGGGCAGCGCCGGCGTGCCTGCCGCAGCCTGGACCGAATTGCCGTTCGGGTCGGACGTCGCGGCGGCGGGCACGGTATTGCGCAGATACCAGTTCTGCGATGTGCCCGGCGTCACGCCGCCTTTCGCGAGGTAATAGTCATAGGCACCTGCCTTGACGACACCGCCCGGCAGCGTGAATGTGCTCGCGCCGGTCGTCGCGCCGTTGGCGGCGTCGACCACCTCGATGCCGTTCGATACGGTCGGCGCGCCTTGCCCGCCGACATTTGTCACTTTCAGTGACGTCGAGCCCGATGCCGAGCCGCCGTTGATGACGACTTTATCCGATGCCGAATTGTCGCCCGCGAGCACCGTGTTGAGCGCGATCGTGCCGTTCTGGCCGACGTAGTTGCTCACGACCAGATTGTTGCCTGTCTGCTGCCCCGCGCCTACTTGAACGAGGCCGGCATTGGTCAGTTGCCCGTTGATCGTGAACGTGCCCTGCGGGCCGGATGCTGCCGCCGACAATGCATTGGCGACGGCGATCGTGCCGTTGTTCGTGACATTGCCGTTGACCGAGCCATAACCGCCGAGGGTGGCGCCGGCCGCTACCGCCATCGGACCGGCGGCCGACGCCGTAGCGTGCGTTGCATCGCCGAGCGCGAGCGTACCGGCGGCGACCGACGTGCCGCCTGAATACGTGTTGGCGCCGTTCAGGACGAGTGTGCCGGTGCCTGTTTTCGTCAGTGCGCCGACGCCCGTGATGCCTTGGCTGATCGTCGACTGGAAGGCCTGCGTGTCGATCGTGCCGCCGTTCGAGGTCACCGAGATGCCGCGCGTGCTTGCCAGATCGAAGTTGCTGGCGAGTTGCAGCGTGCCGCCGTCGAACGTCACGCCGCCCGAACTTGCGCCGAGCGCACGGTCGGCCGATACCGACAACGCGCCTTGCTTGAGCACGGTACCGCCGGTATAGGTATTGCCGCCCGAAGCGCTCGGTGCCAGCGTGAGCGTACCGGTCCCGTTCTTTTCGAGCGCACCGGTGCCGCTGACGAGCCCCGTATAGGTCCCGTTGGTAGCCTGCTGGAAGCGAACGAGGCCGTTATCGGTAATGGCCGAAGGCATGCTTTGCGCGCTGGCCTGCAGCGTGCCCGGCGCATCGACGAGCATCGTGCCCGTGTAATTCGAATTGGTGCCGGTCAGGATCAGCGTGCCTTGCTGGACTTCGGTCGAAGTCACGCCCATGCCTTGAATCGAGTTCGTGATCGTCCACGTGCCGCTGTCCGTTTTCTGCAGCGTCTGGAAGTTCGTGATGCCGGTGGGCAGCGTGCCGGAACCGGTGCCGTTCAGCGTCAGCAGATTGCTGCCGCCGCCGCCGTTGATCGAGCCCGATACGCTCGATCCTGTGAACATGTTCAGCGTATCGTTGCCGCCCGCGAACACGAGGTTGCCGATCACCGTCCCGAGATTATTGAACACGACGGCGCCGTTACCCGATGCGCCCATCACGTTGCCCGGCGCCTGAATGACGCCGGTCGCGTTGTTGATGACCGTATTCGAGCCCGTGGTGTTCTGAAACCAGATGGCGGCGGAATTGATGCCGCGGATCGTACCGTTGTTGACGATCGTGTTGCCGGTGCCTTCCGGATTGACCGCTTCGGCTTGTCCCTGCGTGCCGGCGGACAGCACGGTCGCGCCTTGTTGGACCGTGAGGGTGCTGTTGTTGCGGAAATCGATCGTATTGCCGCCGGTGCCGTATGTACCGTTGGTGGTAGTCGCGCTGTTCTGCACGAGCGCGCCCGACTGCACGACGATGTTCGCGTTATCCGATAGCGCAATGGCGCTCGTGTTGCCGACGACGATTTGAGCGTTCGTGCCGACCGTCACCTGCGAGCCGGAAGGTTCGGAGGGCCCTGCACCGATCGTCGTCGTCCACGGACTGGGTGCGCTCGTATCGCAGGTGGTGGACGAACCCACTGTCGTGCAGTTCGCGTGGGCGAGCGCAGGAATGAGTGCAACGTATCCGAGCACGGCCATCGTGGTGGCCTTCGGATGTAGACGCACCGTGCCGCGAGCGGTGCCGGCGGCAGCTTGCTGCGTTTGTCGATGGCGGGCGGGCGCCGATTCCGGATAGGACTTCTTGCTCATAGATCTTTCCAATTCCTTTAGTTCTACTTTCGAATAGCGGAATACAGAGGCTGTGCTCGGGCGAGCAAGAGGTGCTACGGGTGCGCACACCGGGGCTTCGAATCCGCTTCGTGACACGATGCGGAAAGATAATGGAAGTGCGCGTGTCGAATGTTAAGAATTGTCATCGGAAATTTGAGTGTTGCATAGGCGCATCATTAGGTGTGCTTTTAATTTTTAGCGATGCGTTTGCATTACGAGAGGCAAACGTTTGCTTTTCCTTTATCGCTGCGCGTTCAGGGTTGGATTCGATGGATTCAGGATTTCCTTACGCGATTTTCAGCAGACCCACGGGCCGGCGAGACCTACGGAACATGCTGACCGCGACCGTTTACCGGAGGGATGCGGGCGGCATTTCGGGCCCCCACTCAATGGACGCAAAGAAGAAGGCTTGAGGAGAAGCGGATGCGCAAAAACTTGCCGGTCACCCAGCGCGAGTACGATTTCCCGGATGACGCTACGTTGTTGTCGACGACCGACACGCAAAGCCATATTGCTTACGCCAATGCGGCGTTCGTGCAGGTGAGCGGTTTCGAGAATGACGAAATTCTGGGGCAGCCTCACAACATCGTTCGGCACCCCGATATGCCGGTCCAGGCGTTTGCGGATATGTGGAGCACGTTGAAGGCGGGACGCTCCTGGACGGCCCTCGTCAAGAATCGGCGCAAGAACGGCGATCACTACTGGGTGCGCGCCAATGCCACGCCGATCGTCCGCAAGGGCGACGTGGTCGGCTACATGTCGGTGCGCACGAAGCCGAAGCGCGAGGAGGTGGCCGCCACCGAGAAGATCTATCGCGAGTTCAGCGAGAACCGGGCGGGCCGTCGCAAGTTTCACGAAGGGCTGATCGTGCGCACCGGCCTCTTTGCGTGGATGTCGCTGCCGCAACTGATGCCTGTTCGCTGGCGCATTCGCAGTGCGTTGCTCGTGCTGCTCGCGTGTTCGACAGCGGGCGCGTTTGCGTTCGGCTTGCGTGGGGCGGCACTGGGCGGTTTTGCCGCTACGCTGTCAGCGCTTTCGCTGTTCGCGACGATGTGGCTCGAAGCGCAGATTGCGCGTCCGCTTGCGCGGGTGCTCAAGCAAGCGCTGTCGGTGGCGGCCGGACAACCCGGCGAGAACGTCGATCTGAACCGTGTCGACGAGATCGGGATGATTCTGCGAGCCGTCAACCAGTCGGGACTAAACCTGCGTTCGCTCGTCGACGACGTGAGCGCCCAGATTGCCGCGTTGCACACCGCCAGCGATGAAATCGTCGCGGGCAACGGCAATCTGAGCGCGCGCAGCGAACAGGCCGCGGCGAGCCTTCAGCAGACGGCCGCGTCGATGGAAGAGATGACCGCCACCGTCAAGAACAACGCCGATACATCGCGGCAGGCGAGCGAGCTTGCCGTGACGGCGCGGGGCGCGGCCGTGGCGGGCGGCGCCGTCGTTGGCGAGGTGATCGACACGATGGGGGCCATCACGGCGGCGAGCCGGAAGATCCGCGAGATCATCGCGGTCATCGACGGTATTGCATTCCAGACCAACATCCTTGCGCTCAATGCGGCCGTCGAGGCAGCGCGTGCGGGCGAACAGGGCAGGGGCTTCGCGGTGGTGGCGGGCGAAGTGCGCGCACTTGCGCAGCGCAGTGCCGCGGCGGCGAAGGAAATCGCCGGGCTGATCGAGGCCAGCGTCGAGAAGGTGGAGAGCGGCAGCGCGCTTGTCGACAAGGCGGGCGAAGCGATGGACGGCATCGTGCAGCAGGTCGAACAGCTGTCGAGTCTCATCAGCGAGATCAGTTCGGCGACGAATGAGCAGTCGGACGGGATCGGACAGGTCAATATCGCGGTGACGCAGCTCGACGAGATGACGCAGCAGAACGCGGCGCTCGTGCAGCAGTCGGGGGCTGCGGCCGACGGCCTGAAGGCGCGGGCGACCACGCTGGCCGGGGCGGTGGCCGTGTTCCGCATCGCCGAGTCGCGCCTTCGTGGCACGGCGCGCTAGGGCTCGTCGGCCGGTGCGATCGATTGTTCGTTGAACGTATCGGTGACGAGCGCTTTGAGGCGCTGAATGCCCGGGTCGCGTTGGCTTTCGGCGCGCCATCCGAGTTCGACCGGGTATTGCGGCATCGACAGCGGGCAGGCGAGGTATTTCAACGGGGTCACGCGCGCTAACGCGCGCGCGGCGTGCGCGGGCAAGGTCGCCACGCAATCGGTGCCAGTGAGAAGGTGGGGCAACGCCGCGAAATGCGTGGTCGCGGCCCGCACGCGGCGCGTTCGCTGCAAGGCGGTCAGGGCTTCGTCGACCACGCCGACGAAGCCGCCGGCCGAGATCAGTATGTGGTCGCGGCGCAGGTATTCGTCGAGGTCGAGCTTTTTTGCCGGCGCGTGTCGAGGATCGACTACGCAGGCATAGGTGCCGGTGCCCAGGCTCTGGCGCCCCAGCGTGCGCGAAGTCACGCCGCCGGCCGTGAGGCTCAGATCGAATTCGCGTCCCATCAACATGTCGCTGACCAGCAGGCTGTGCGTTTGACGCAGGATGAGACGCGCGCCGGGCATTGCGTCTTGCATGCGCGCAATGAGTGCGGCGCCGAATGCGATTTCGTAGTCGTCCGAAAGACCGAGCGTGAGCGTGCGTCCTCCGTAGTCGGAGTCGGGCATGGCGAGCATCAGACTGTGGCGGCACCGATCGAGTGCCTCGGCGATCAGGGGGCGCAGTTGCTGCGCCTTGGCGGTGGGCCGCAAGCCCCGGCCCGTCCGCTCGAACAAGTGGTCGGCATAGACGAGGCGCAGCCGCGCCAGCGCGGCGCTGACCGCCGACTGCGTGAGTCCCAGACGAATCGCAGCGCGCCCTGCGCCGCCTTCCTCATAGAGCGCTTCGAAGACCTTGAGCAGGTTCAGATCCATCGATCCGAAATCAATTTGGCTCATATCAGATTGTTCGCCATGTCGATTGATGAATGATTTCAGTACTGAGAGGATCGTGCAACTACCTCACGACCTTTGGAGTGCTGATGTCTCAATCGACCGTTGCCGCCTTGCAGATCGGCGCCTCCCCGCTCGGGAAAACTGCGACGCTGGAACAGATTCTGTCTTTCGAAGGCCGGATCAAGGACGCCGGCGCGAGTCTTGTCGTGATGCCGGAGGCGCTGCTGGGGGGCTATCCGAAGGGGGAGTTCTTCGGCACTTACCTGGGTTTTCGAACGCCGGAGGGCCGCGAGGCGTTTGCCCGCTATTACGAGAATGCCATCGACGTGCCGGGACCGGAGACGTCGGAGCTGGCCGGTCTCGCGCAGCGTACGGGGGCGCATTTGGTGGTGGGTGTCATCGAGCGGGCCGGCAACACGTTGTTTTGCACTGCGTTGTTTTTTTCGCCGGAAGATGGGTTGGTGGCGAAGCATCGGAAGCTGATGCCCACCGGCACCGAGCGGCTGATTTGGGGGCAGGGCGACGGTTCTACGCTACCCGTGGTCGACGCGCCTTGCGGGCGGATCGGCGCGGCGGTGTGTTGGGAGAACCACATGCCGCTGCTGCGCACGGCGATGTACGCGAAGGGCGTGCAGATCTGGTGTGCGCCGACCGTGGACGAGCGTGACATCTGGCAGTCTTCGATGCGGCACATTGCTCATGAGGGGCGGATGTTCGTGGTCAGTGCGTGCCAGGTGCAGCCGTCGCCGAAAGCGCTCGGTATCGAGGTGCCGCACTGGGACCCGGAGCGAGCGTTGATTCAGGGTAACAGCATGATCGTCGGGCCGCTGGGCGATGTGCTGGCGGGGCCGCTCAAGAATGAGACGGGGTTGCTGACGGCGCGCGTCGATATCGGTGAGCTCGTGCGCGCGCGATACGACTTCGATGTGACCGGGCACTATGCGCGGCCCGATGTTTTCTCGCTTTCTGTTGATGAGCGCGCGAAGCGGACGGTGGATTTTCAGCAGTAGCGGGCGGTGAGGTGGGCGGCGGCGGTCGCGGTCTTGCCGCCGATGATTATTTCGGGGCGACAGGCAGTGGCGGGCTTTCCTCGTATTGCGGGAGGCCGTCGTCGAGCGATAGCCAGGCTTGCTTGCGCGACACCCAGATGTGTTCGGTGGGCTTGAATGCGTCGGGCTGGTCGAGCGAGCCGAGTGCGATGCCGACCGTGCCGGCTGAGGGGCGCGCGGAGAACAACGTCGAGCCGCATTGCGCGCAGAAGCCGCGGCGCAGACCGCTGTCGGCGTCGTGCCACGAGACGGGGCCTTCGGTGTGGAGGCTGTCGAGCGGCACCATGACGCGGGCATAGAACGCGGAGCCCGTGACGCGTTGGCACCGCTTGCAGTGGCAGACGCGCACGTTCAGAGGCGCGCCGGTCGAAGTGTAGCGGCAGGCGCCGCATAGGCATGCGCCTGTCAGGATTTGTTGTTGGGGCATTGCTGAGTCCTCGCTGGGCTTCGGCGGAAGGGCGAAGGCTGCGCCCGCCCGCTCAATATTAATTCGATGGTGTGAATTCTGTGCCGTAGAAGGTCCGCACCGGATTGCCGCGCGCTACCGCCAAATGCTGCATGCGCCGCTGTTGGCGCGCTCGCATGGCATCGCGTTCGGCCTGTTGCTGCAAGTGCCAAGTCAGCAGTTGCAACGCCAGGCGCCGGTTCGCATGCTGACTGCGCTCGCTCTCGACCCGTACCGAAAGACCGGTGGCGAGATGCGTTGCGCGGATCGCGGAGCTCGTCTTGTTGACGTGCTGACCACCTGGGCCGCGCGCTCGCATTGCCTCGAGGCGGACTTCTCCTTCTGGCATCGGTGATGGCTCAGCACAGCGCGATACACCGATGAACCAGTTCTTGCGCTGATGATTGGGCCGGTACGGGCTGGCGCAGATCCATTGCAACGTTCCAGTCCAGCGATCTGCCAACACCTGCGCTTGTTCGCCCTCGAGATCGAGCAGTACCGACCGCACCGTACCGGCCGCGTCGCCCGGTTCCTGATCCAGAACGCTAATCGCGACGCGGATCGTATCGGCTTCCCTTTGCATGCGCTGCAACGCTTTAGCAGCTGCGAGTTGGCATTCCAGCGGTCCCTGTGCAGATGAGATTTGTAGCAGCATCAGCAACACTCCCCGGCTGTTTTGTAAGTCAGCACCGGCACCAGCCGAGCCAGCCTGCGCAGCAGGCCGGCGGACTCCAATGCATCTACGACGCTGTCGATGGGCTTGTACGCTTGCGGCGCCTCTTCGTACAAGAGCTCGCGGTTTTTGCAGATTACATGGTTGCCCAGGCGTGTACGCGTCATTTGCGACGGAGTGAATCGCCGCTCCAGCCGCCCCTTACAGTCGCCCCGAGCCCACTTGCGGCCGGCGCCGTGAGCGAGCGAATTCAGATGTGCGATATCGTGGCTAGGCAACGGCTCGACCAAGTAGCTGTAATCGCCGCGCGACCCGGGAACCACGACTGCGCCGGCGTCTGCCGGCGTTGCGCCTTTCCGATGTAACCAGCCGGGAACGCCGTCAATGGCGACGCGGCACAAGAGATTGTGGTTCACGTCGAGTGCCCGCTCCCCATCGCAGCGCCAACGTGCCAGCATGCGCCGTGCGATCAGTTCGCGATTGATGAGGGCGTATTGCAGCGCCTGGTTGTGAAGGTGCAAATAATCGGTGCATTCGGTACCCGTATCATTCAGGCCGCCGTATCCGTGAACGGCTATGTGTTGTTCCAGGACCCACTGGCCAAACCCGCGTGAGCCGCTATGGACAAGCAGTTGCAGCTTCTCGCGCTCAAGGCCCAGGGTACGCACGGCGCTATCGTCGTAGACTGTTTCCAGCATTTGAAGCTCGGCGAAATGATTCCCGCTGCCGATCGTGCCTAGCGATTCGCCGAACGGATGATCGGCCAGCCCGGACGCGGCGACCAACGGTTGCCAGCGCTCGTCAAGTGGACCATCTATCGAACCGAGTTGGCTCGCCAGTTTTGTCATGCTTGAGCGCCGCGAGTCCAGTGTTGTTTGCCATAGCGCCATCCCGCAGCCGATATCGCCGCCGATGAGAGCGGGATAGAGCCAGTCGGTCGAAAAGAACGCAGCGCCGACCGGATAGCCGCGCCCCGGGTGAAGATCGGGCATGCCGGCAACGTGCCGCATGCCAGGCAGGGTTGCCGTTTGTTTCAGTTGGCGGATCGCTTCACCTTCGATCCAGGTGGTGGGGGAGGCGCACAACGTGACGCCGTCCGCCAGAATTTGCAGGGAATTGCCCATGAAAAATTCCGTTCAATGAAAAAGGGAGAACGGCGGGCCATGGCACGGGCAACGCGCGCGAATGCGCTGCTCGATTCAGGTATCGGGATGACCGCAGCGTGGGCAGGCTTTGATAGCCTGACCCGTCATCGGAATGCCGATGAGTTGGACGGCAGTGCGCGAAATACGAAAAAGTGAGACGCGATTAACCCGGACTACGACCCGCGACGGGAGGAGGGCTGGCGTGACGTCATGATGTTACCTCCGCGTAGTGGGGTTAATGGAAGGGCGCGAATATAGCGCGTTGCGACTCGTTCGGCAAGCGGGGTTGGACGAATTGCAACGTACGCTCCACCGGCGCCTATGATCAATCCCCGAGGTCGAGTTGGCCTTGCGCCTTGGCAGGGTCGTCGGGTAGCTCGTCCGATGACATCGCATTCATTCCGATCGACTGGGCAAAATTGCGGAGCCCTTTGTCGTCAGAGTAGATGCATGTCGCAAGACGGCTTCGCGCAATCGCTACGATTTGGTGATCGAATTTCACCTTGCTCCAAACCGCGTTTTGCTTTCCTTTCTTGCTTCCTGACGACAGGGCTGAACGAATGCTGATTGAGCATTCGAAGCATCAAAAGCAACCATTAATCGCTTCCCCGGATTCTTTGGTGTTCTCTTATCGGATCGTCGAAGTCGGCCCACCCGTTACCGGGATGCGATGCGAGCCTAGCGAACACCTCGGCGGCCGGTGTCTCGTCTAGCTCTTCGAAATGAGCGATATGAAAGGTCACCAGGCTCCAGTCGCCTTCACCCGAACGTTCCCATACTCCCTGGCCGTGAACGCGAACCGGCTTGCCCAGGTAATGGCCTACAAGGGCGCGTGCGGTCTCAGGCGTCGTGTCGATGCCCTTATAGACGGTCCGCTCATCGAGCGACTGCAACCACACCGGAATCGTATTATCGGTGCCGCCGATGCGGATGACTATGCCATCCAGGCAGCCCGCCTCTCGCAACCGATAAGGCTTCTCGTCAGGGATATCGCGCCCCGGAAAAGTGAGGTAGACGACGCCCCCCGCCTTCAGCGTGGCCTTGGCGTTATCGGCCTTCAGAAGACGATTGATGGCCTCGAGCGGCTTCCGAATGTCATCCGGCGCGTCAACTGACTGTGCAAGTTGCAGCCTCGCCTGGACCTTTGGTATGGCGGGGTAGTCGACCTTCGCTTGAGGAATCGCACTTCCCTTCCGGACGCTAGTGAAGTGGACGTGTTCATGACTGCCGAGCAGGTCCGCCAGTTGCGTCAAATACTCCGCCAGCCGCGACATCGGGAGCGTGTCCGGCGTAAAAGCATCGATTCGGAATTGGATGAGTTCGGTCTTGTCCATGGCGCGGCCTTCGTTCCGATTATAGGGTGAAGAGCGTCCGCGAGCCTACTGGCCATTGCGCCACCGCTCTGGGCGCGGATGGCGGTTCATTGACTATCGACAGAAACGACAAAGGGTTAGCCGAAGCTAACCCTTTGTTTTGTTTGGTGGCGAATCAGGGATTCGAACCCCGGACCTGCGGATTATGATTCCGTCGCTCTAACCGACTGAGCTAATTCGCCGAAGAAAACGAATTATGGGGACTGGGGCGGACGCTGTCAACCCCCATTGTTACTGTCCCCAAATTTTGCGAGTCGGAGCCGCCGCCGTGGCGCCCATTTCAAGCCTCGGCAGCCGCCGCCCCGCGCCCTCAATCCCGCGAGTAGATATTGGAATCCTTCGTTTCCTTGACGAACAGCATCCCGATCACGAACGTGCCGATCGCGATGGCTACCGGGTACCAGAGCCCCGAGTAGATGTCGCCCTTGGCCGCGACGATCGCGAACGCCGTGGCCGGCAGGAAGCCCCCGAACCATCCGTTGCCGATGTGATAGGGCAGCGACATCGACGTATAACGAATCCGGGTCGGGAACATCTCCACGAGCATCGCAGCGATCGGCCCGTACACCATCGTGACGTAGATCACGAGCACCGCCAGGATCGCCACAGTCATCGGCCAATTCAACTGCGAGGGATCGGCCTTCGCCGGATACCCGGCCGCCTTGAGCGTCGAGCCCAGCGTCTTGTCGAACGCCTT